>NZ_JBEXWB010000067.1:0-22150 GCF_040629645.1 Streptomyces sp. NPDC005899
CTCCGCTCCCCTCTCGGGGGGAGCGGAGCGCCGTTCTTCCGCGGGCCCAGGGGGCCGACGGCCCTACTCGCGCCAGCCGTAGGAGCCGGCGTCACCCTCCTGGCCGTCACCGCGGGGGGCAGCCTGGCCGTCACCGTACGGCCGGCCCTCGCCGTACGGATCCGCCTGGCCGTCGCCGTGGTGTCCCTGCCGGCTGCCGTACGGGGCCGCCTGACCGCCGCCGTAGGCGCCCGGGCCGCCGCCGTACGGGCCGGCCTGGGCGTTGCCGCCGTACTGGCCTTGGCCCTGGCCGCTGCCGTACTGGCCCTGGCCCTGACCGGTGCCGTACTGGCCCTGGCCGCTGCCGTACTGGCCCTGCCCCTGACCGGCACCGCCGTACTGGCCCTGCCCACTGCCGCCGTACTGGCCCTGACCGCTGCCGTACGGCTCCGCGTACCCGTCGCCGTACTGCCGTCCGTCGCCGTACGGGGCCGCCTGACCGTCGCCGTACGCGTCGTGGCCGTGGCCGTACGGGCCGGCCTGGGTGTTACCGCCGTACTGGTGGCCCTGGCCCTGGCCGTACCGCCCGTGGCCCTGGTCGTCACCGTACGGTGCCGCTCCTCCGGGGCCGTACGGTCCCGCCCCCGGGCCGGCGGTGTACGGGCCGGCGTCGTACGCGGCGCCCTGGCCGCCGCCGGCGTACGGGTCCTCGTCCCGGCCGTGGAACTGCCCCGCCGCACCGGCGGCCGGGGTCCCGGACGGGTCGTCGTCCTGCCGCCGCTCGTCGGCAGCCGCGGCCTTCTTCGACTTGCCGCGCGCCCGCAGGAACTCGATGGCGATCGGCACCACGGAGATGAGAACGATCAGGATGAGGATCATCTCGATGTTCTCGTGCACGAAGTCGATCTGGCCGAGCGCCGCACCGAGCAGGGTCACGCCGACGCCCCAGAGCACGCCGCCGATGATGTTGAACGTGATGAACGAGCGGTAGTCCATCCGGCTCACACCGGCGATGATCGGCGTGAACGTACGGACGATGGGCACGAAGCGCGCCAGCACCAGCGACTTCGGCCCGTACTTCTCGAAGAACTCGTGGGCCTTCTCGACGTTCTCCTGCTTGAAGAGGCGGGAGTCCGGGCGCTTGAAGAGGGACGGGCCCACCTTGCGGCCGAAGAGGTAGCCGACCTGGTCCCCGATGATCGCCGCCAGCGCCACCAGGACGCAGACCAGCCAGAGCGGGTACTTCAGGTCGCCCGTGGTGACGAGGAGACCTGTGGTGAACAGGAGGGAGTCGCCGGGCAGGAAGAAGCCGATCAGCAGCCCGGATTCGGCGAACACGATGAGCAGGAGGCCGGGGAGGCCGAACGTGTTGAGCAGGTAATCCGGGTCCAGCCAGCTCGGGCCGAGCGCAAGCGTATTCAAGGGTCCGGGCTCCAGGATCGATCGATGGCGGCTGCGTGGCCGCCCCAAGCTATCAACGCCGGGGAACGCCTCCGGGTTCCAGTGGCGTAGCCAAGGATGCGGCCGGTACCGAGCGGGGCGAGGCTGGCCACAGGAGGTGCCACGTCATGGGCATTGAGGACTACGGCGGCGGACAGACGCCGCAGGCGGACGTCCTGGTCGTCACGACGAACGACGTCCCGGGTTATCAGGTGACGCAGGTCATCGGCGAGGTCTTCGGACTCACCGTCCGGTCGCGGCACCTCGGCAGCCAGATCGGTGCGGGGCTGAAGTCGGTGATCGGCGGCGAGCTGAAGGGACTGACCAAGACCCTGGTGGAGACCCGCAACCAGGCGATGGAACGGCTCGTCGAACAGGCGCGGGCCCGCGGTGCCAACGCCGTACTGATGATGCGCTTCGACGTCAGCGAGGCCGCCGACGTGGGCACGGAGGTCTGCGCCTACGGAACAGCGGCTGTGGTCACCCGGACCTGACCGCTCCGGCCCCGCTCCTCACCCCCCATCCGGAGGCCCACCCATGCCCATGTCCGTGAACGTCGCGGTCGTCTACTACTCGTCCACCGGCACGATCTCCACGATCGCGAAGGCCCTCGCCGGGGACGCCGAGGCGGCCGGTGCCCAGGTGAGGCTGCGCAAGGTGGCGGAACTCGCCCCGCAGGCCGCCATCGACTCCAACCCCGCGTGGGCCGAGCACGCGCGGGCGACCGCCGGTGTCCCCGAGGTCTCGCCGGACGACATGGTCTGGGCCGACGCGGTGATCTTCGGTTCGCCCACCCGGTACGGCAACGTCACCGCACAGCTCAAGCAGTTCCTCGACACCTTGGGCGGCCTCTGGCAGACCGGGCAGCTCGCCGACAAGGTCTACAGCGGTTTCACCGCCAGCAGCACCACCCACGGCGGCCAGGAGTCCACGCTGCTCGCGCTCTACAACACGATCCACCACTTCGGCGGCATCCTGGTCACCCCCGGTTACACCGACCCGGCGAAGTTCGCCGACGGCAATCCGTACGGCACCTCCCACGTGTCGGGGCAGGGCGACATCCCGGTCGGCGAGGTGACCCTCACGGCCGCCCGCGTCCAGGCCGAGCGCGTCGTGAAGTTCACCCGGGCGCTCAAGGCCGGTCTCGCGGCCGAGGACTGAGAGGAAGACGCCCCCATGCCACTCCACCAGGGCGCACACGGACGCACCCCGTCCGAGGAACACCGCAGGCTGGCCCTCAACCCGTTCTTCGGGGAGGCCGACCCGACCGCGCCGATGGCCGCGGCACCCCCCACCCACCGCCTCCCCGACGGTCCGCTGCCGCCCATGACCGCCTACCGGCTCGTCCACGACGAGCTCATGCTCGACGGGAACTCCAGACGCAACCTGGCCACGTTCGTCACCACCTGGATGGAGCCCCAGGCCGGTGTGCTCATGGCCGAGTGCCGCGACAAGAACATGATCGACAAGGACGAGTACCCCCGCACCGCCGAGCTGGAACGGCGGTGCGTGGCGATGCTCGCCGACCTGTGGAACGCGCCCGACCCGGCGACCGCGGTCGGCTGTTCGACCACGGGGTCGAGCGAGGCCTGCATGCTGGCGGGGCTGGCGCTCAAACGGCGCTGGGCGGCCAGGAACGCCGACCGGTACCCGGGGACCGCCCGGCCCAATCTCGTGATGGGCGTCAACGTCCAGGTCTGCTGGGACAAGTTCTGCACGTTCTGGGAGGTGGAGCCCCGGCAGGTCCCGATGGAGGGCGAGCGCTTCCACCTGGACCCGCAGGCGGCCGCCGAGCTCTGCGACGAGAACACCATCGGTGTCGTCGGCATCCTCGGTTCCACGTTCGACGGCTCCTACGAGCCCATCGCCGATCTCTGCGCCGCGCTGGACGCGTTGCAGGAGCGCACCGGGCTCGACATCCCCGTCCATGTGGACGGCGCGTCCGGAGCGATGGTGGCCCCGTTCGTCGACGAGGACCTCGTGTGGGACTTCCGGCTCCCCCGGGTCTCCTCCATCAACACCTCGGGCCACAAGTACGGCCTCGTCTACCCGGGGGTGGGCTGGGCCCTGTGGCGCTCACCGGCCGAACTCCCCGAGGAGCTGGTCTTCCGGGTCAACTACCTGGGCGGCGACATGCCGACCTTCGCACTGAACTTCTCCCGGCCCGGCGCACAGGTGGTGGCGCAGTACTACACCTTCCTGCGGCTGGGCCGGGACGGCTACCGGGCCGTCCAGCAGACGTCCCGGGACATCGCGCGGCGGCTGGCCGCGGAGTTCGAGGACCTGGACGACTTCCGGCTGCTGACGCGCGGGGACGAACTGCCGGTCTTCGCGCTGACGACGAGCCCCGACGTGACCGCGTACGATGTCTTCGACGTGTCCCGGCGGCTGCGCGAACGCGGCTGGCTGGTGCCCGCCTACAGTTTCCCCGCCAACCGCCAGGACCTCTCGGTGCTGCGCGTCGTCTGCCGCAACGGCTTCTCCTCGGACCTCGCGGAGCTGCTGATGGACGACGTGCGCAGACTGCTGCCCGAACTGCGCGGCCAGGCGCACCCCGCGAACCGGGGCCCGGGGGTCGAGACGGCGTTCCACCACTGATGCCCCGGCCGCCACCGGGCGGCCGGCCACCCGGTGCTCCGTCCACCGTCTCGCCCGCCCCGGGCCGTTCGTGCGCCGCGCGCGGCCGGCCCGGGAGCGGCGGGAGGCACCGGAAGGCGCGAGGGTGTCAGCCGCGGCGTCCGGGGGCCCCGGCCGCGAACGGGTTCTCCTGCCCGTCGGCGAGCACGCCCACGAAGGGGGCACCCTCACCCGCGAAGGTGTACGCCCCCGCCTCGATCCGTGCGACGAGGCCACGCGTCCACTCCGCGCCCGCGTCCGCCGAGTGCAGCCACATGTTCATGATCTCGCCGATGTGCCCGAGCGGCTGAGGCCCCTCGGCAGGCGTGTAGTGC
Source organism: Streptomyces sp. NPDC005899 (assembly GCF_040629645.1). Classification (NCBI taxonomy): domain Bacteria; kingdom Bacillati; phylum Actinomycetota; class Actinomycetes; order Kitasatosporales; family Streptomycetaceae; genus Streptomyces; species Streptomyces sp. NPDC005899. The sequence goes on from NZ_JBEXWB010000067.1 coordinate 4,371, forward strand.
TCGGTGACCGACGCGCGCCAGCCCTCGATGGCGGCGATGCGCTGCCGCAGCAGTGCCACCGCCTCGGCCCGCCCCAGATCGACGATGAAGCCGATGCCTGCGGAGAGGACGTCCGTGCCCTGGTCATAGGAGGTCAGCGCGGACCTCAGCAGGGTGAAGAACTCCTGGGTGCCCCTGTCGGTGATCTCGTACTCGGTGCGGGGCGGACCGCCGGCCGTCGAGGGGGCGACCTCGTGGGCGAGGAGCAGGTCCTGCTTCGCCATCTGCTTGAGTGCGTGGTAGATCGATCCGGGCTTGGCGTTGGACCACTCGTGGGCGCCCCAGTACTCCAGGTCGTTGCGCACCTGGTAGCCGTGTGCGCGGCCGTGCTGGCGCACGGCTCCCAGGACCAGGAGACGGATCGCCGACATACCACCCCACCCTTGCCGTCAACTGCGGCCAGGGTATCCCTCGCCCTCGGCGGCGGCGGGAGGACGGGCCACCTCCCCGCACGCGGCGGGCGGGGAGCGGCGCCGGACGTCAGAAGGGGAACGTCGTCCGCCCGTGCTGGACCGAGACCCACTGCTGGGTGGTGAAAGCCTCCACGGCCGCCTCGCCGTTCAACCGGTCCATGCCGGAGAGCCTGTCACCGCCGAGGGCCACCAGGGGGTCGTCCTGGGCAGCGGAGTCGTTGACGTGGAACACGCCGCTCGCGATGCGCCGGGCGAAGCGCACGCCGCGCTCGGTGTCGGCCGTGTGCACGGCGCCGCTCAGCCCCTGGGGGCTGTCGTTGACGAGGCGTACGGCCTCGTCCTCGCCGTCGAACGCCGCCAGCAGCGCCACCGGGCCGAAGACCTCCTGCGTCAGCAGCGGTGAACCGGCGGGCAGCCCGGTCAGCACCGTCGGCTCGACGAGGCTGCCCCGCGTGCGTCCCCGGACAAGGGCGGTGGCACCGGCCGCGAGCGCCTCGTCCACCAGAGCCGTGAGCGCGTCGGCCTGGAACTCGCTGATGACCGGGCCGATCCGGGTCCCGGGGTCGCGCGGGTCGCCGGTCTTCAGGGCGGCCACCTCGGCGGTGAAGCGCTCGGCGAACTCCGCCTCCACGGACCGGTCCACCAGGATGCGGTCGGCGGCCATGCCGGTCTGCCCCTGGTACAGGAAACGGCTGTGGACGGCCGCCCGTACCGCCTGCCCGATGTCCGCGTCCTCCAGCACGACCAGCGCGCTCGTGCCGCTCAGTTCCAGGACGGTCCTCTTGAACAGTCCGGCGGCTGTCGCCGCGATGTGCCGGCCGACGCGCTCCGAACCCGTGAAGGAGATCACCTTGGGCACGGGGTGGTCTATGAAAGTGTCGCCGATCTCGGCACTGTCGGTGATCAGCACGTTCAGCAACCCGGGGGGCAGTCCGGCGTCCTCGAATATCCTCGCCACCAGCCCCCCGCCGACGACCGGGGCGTTCTGGTGGGGTTTCACCACGACCGCGTTACCGAGCGCCAGGGCCGGGGCCACGCTCTTCACCGTCACGAGGAACGGGAAGCTGAACGCGCCGATGACGCCCACGACTCCGACGGGCAGCCGGTAGAGCCGGTTCTCCTTGCCGTCCGTGACGGAGGGCAGCAGGCGGCCCGTCGGGGTGAGTGCCTGGCCGGCGGCGGCACGCAGGAATTCCCGCGCCGCCCGGACCTCGTACTCCGCCCGGGAGCGGGTGCTGCCGAGCTCGTCGATGATCGCCTCGACGATGTCGTCCGCGCGTTCCCCGACGAGGCGCTCGGCGTGCTCCAGTACGGCGCGGCGGGAGTAGGGATTGGTCACGGCCCACGCCCGCTGCGCGCGTTCGGCGGCCCGGTAGGCGAGGTCGGCCTGTGCCGAGGTCGCCACGGTGACGGAGCAGAGTTTCTCGCCGTTGTAGGGATTGAAATCGATGATGTCCCACGAGCCGCTGCCGGTGAGCCACTCGCCGTCGATGTACTGGTGGGCCAGTTCATTGAAGAAGGACATGCAATCCCTTCAATCCCTCACTGCAGGCGCGGACTCCTGTAGATACGTCATCGTACTGTCGGATCAGATCAGTTGGAGAAGTCCCCGCAGAAGATCCCGGCTCTCCTCGGGCCCCGGACTGTCGTCGTGGAGCCGCGTCATGGCCTTTTCGTACTGAGCGACCTCCTCCGGCTTGTCCAGATAGAGCGCGCTCGTCAGCTGTTCCAGATAGACGATGTCCGACAGATCGGATTCCGGGAAGCGGAGCATCGTGAACGCCCCGCTCTCCCCCGCGTGGCCACCGAAACTGAAAGGCATCACCTGGAGGGTGATGTTGGGGTGTTCCGACATGTCGATGAGGTGGCGCAACTGGGCACGCATCACCGAGCGTTCGCCGTAGGGGCGGCGCAGGGCCGCCTCGTCGAGCACCGCGTGGAAGCGGGGGGCCCGCTCGGAGACCAGTGCCTTCTGGCGCTCGAGTCTCAGCGCGACCCGGCGGTCGACCTCCGCCGCCGGAGCGCCGCGCATACCCCGCTCCACGACGGCGTGGGCGTACGCCTCGGTCTGCAACAGGCCGTGCACGAACTGGACCTCGTAGATCCGGATGAGCGAGGCCGCCCCCTCCAGACCGATGTACGTCTGGAACCAGCCGGGCAGCACATCGCCGTAACTGTGCCACCAACCCGCCACGTTGGCCTCACGGGCCAGGCCGAGGAGTGATTCGCGCTCCGCCTCGTCCATGACTCCGTACAGCGTGAGCAGGTCCTCGACATCCCTGGCCTTGAAGCTCACCCGTCCCAACTCCATGCGGCTGATCTTCGATTCAGAGGCTCGGATGGAGTAGCCGGCCGCCTCACGGGTGATGCCGCGCGACTCGCGCAGCCGCCTGAGCTGTGAGCCCAGCAGGATGCGCCGCACCACAGATCCACTCGACTCGCCTGCCGGCACTGGTCCAACCCTCCCCATCGCTTCCCGTGCATCGGGATCCCCCCGAACCCCGGAGGCGGATTCTGCCACCAAAACGCTTCAGCGCGTACTCATTCGATTACACAAATGGCAAGAGATCCGGAAAGCTTCCGTGCCCGTACCGGGAATAAATGAGTAAGAACCGTCACGCTACCGGGCACGTCCGGCGCGTGCACGTGCATCTGCCCTTGCATCTGCTCTGCGCATTGGCAACCATGGTCCTCGCGCACCTGCGTGCCCGTTCCTGTTGTGCCGCTGTACCCCTCGCAGAGCCGTCAGAAGCAGTGCCGTCACAGCCGCGATTCCCGGGAGTGCCTCGTATGGGGACGAATGGATCGACGACGCTCGAGCCGTTACGGCGAGGGCTCCCACCCATCGACCCCTCCGCGGTCGCCGGTTCGGCCTCCTGCGCGCTGCCGTCCCGGTACGAGGCCGTGGGCGGTGCGCGGAGGTTCACCCGCACCACCCTGATGTCCTGGGACCTGGGCGACCGCTTCGACGACGTCGCCCTGGTGGTGTCCGAGCTGGTCACCAACGCGCTGCGGCACGCCCTGCCGTGCGAGGCCGCGCGGGAACACCAGGACCCCTCGGTGCGCCTGCACCTGATGCGCTGGACTTCACGGCTCGTCTGCGCCGTGCGCGACCCCAGCGCTGACGGCCCGGTGGCCGGGGAGGCGGTGGACTCCGCGGAGTCGGGCCGCGGCCTGTTCCTGGTCGAGTCGTTCAGCGACTCCTGGGGGTGGCACCCCTCGCCCGTACCGGCCGGGGAGGCGCAGGCACGTCTGCCGCGCGGGAAGGTGGTGTGGGCGCTGTTCCGGCTGGCGGACAGGTCCGGCGATACCGCCGCGGACGGCCCGGCCGTGGAGCGCATGCCCTCCACGACGCGCGCGGAGGCGTTTCCCTACAGTCTCTGAGGCTCCCGCCGCGAAGCCGTCCGGTGGCGTGCCCGGACCGCGCGTGCGGGGCGGGTGCGCCGTCAGCCGTCCAGGGCCAGGTGGTCGAACTCCCCGTCCTTGACGCCCAGCAGAAGCGCCTCTATCTCGGCCGGCGTGTAGACGAGGGCCGGCCCGTCCGGGTGGCGCGAGTTGCGCATGGCCACATGCCCGCCGGGCAGTTTGGCGAACTCCACGCAGGAACCCTGGGAGTTGCTGTGTCTGCTCTTCTGCCAGACGACTCCGCGAAGCTCTGTGGCCGCCATGCCGTTGTACACGTCGTGCACAGGACGCTCCCCGAGTTGCAAGGTGCAAGTGTCAACTAGCTCGGATCATAGCTGTGTTCATATGCCGATGCATGAGCAGATGCACGTGCACACCGGGTGTGCGAACGATTACAGGTTTCCGTGATCTGTCCGGGCCTTCACACACCCCCCTGCGGAAGAGACGCGAAAAGCATCGGTCCGGATCCCGTTTCCACGATTTATTCGGCCCCGACGCGGCGACGTGACGCGGGAATTGCGCCCTGTACACCTGGGGAACCGAACCCGGGCGGTACTCAGGACGGCGCGCCGTTCACCCCCTCCGCGCCCGGCGTACCCTCCAGCCCCCGGGAGAAGTCGTCCAGCGCCCGCAGGAGCAGGACAGCGCCGCCCCGCACGAACGGGCCGGGCACCGGCGCCGCGCCCGCCTCGCCCTCCGGCGCCTCCCAGCGCTCCACCACCCGGCGGACCGGCTCCCAGTCCGGCACCCGCCGCTCCCGCACGGCCCGGGCGCCCTGTTCGGTCGCCCTGCGCAGCGCGCCGGCCAGCTCCGCCGCCCCCGGCACGGGATCGGCCGAGCGGGGCGGGAGGTGGGCCTCCATCAGCATGGCGACGCGGCCCAGCTGGGCGAGTGCCTGCTGGGCGTCGTCGGCGGCGGTCCTGGAGATGCCCCGGTGCCGTACCGGCTCGTGCTGCGCCGTCTCCAGGGCCTCCTGCCAGGCGACCCGGGCCTCACGGGTGGTGAGCAGCGCGGCTCGCACGTCCTCCAGATCGGCGGTGGCCGGATCGGCGTAGTGGTCCAGCACCGTGGCCGCGTACCTGCCGTCCGTGGTCAGCCAGGCGGCGAGCCGGTTGCGCAGCCGCGGGGTCTCCCACGCGGGGTAGAGGGCGTACGAGACCATCGCGAGCAGCCCGCCGACGAAGGTCAGGACGACCCGTTCGGGCACGGTCTGCGACCAGTCGTCCCCCGCCATGCCGAGGAGGAACACGACGTAGGCGGAGACGCACGCCTGGCCGACCGCGTACCCGGTGCGCATCAGCAGGTACATCAGGAACGCGCAGACCACCGCCAGACCCGCGGCCACCGTCACCCCGGGCCGGACCGCCTGGACGATGCCGGTGGCGAGGGCCACGCCGACGAGGGTGCCGCCGAACCGGGCGACGGAGCGGGAGTAGGTCTGCGAGAACTCCGGGCGCATCACCATGACGGCGGCCATCGGTGCCCAGTAACCGTGGCCGAACGGCAGGGCGGCGCCGAGGAGGTAGCCGGCGGCGACGACCACCGAGACGCGGACGGCGTGGCGCAGGATCGGTGACCTGCGGTGCAGCTCCCGGCGCATCGCCGTCAGCACCACGGGGACCAGCCGCAGCAGCCCGGGGCGGCGCCGGGTCTCCGCGGCGTGCCCCGAGGGCGCCCCGGTGCCCGCGCCCTCCGCGATCTCCATGACGTCGGCGAGCAGCACGTTGAGCCGGTCGGCCGCGCGCCGGGGCGGCCCGACGAGGATGACCTCGTTGTCCGGCGTCCGCAGGACACCGAGGTCGGTCGGTGCGACGCGGACGGGCTCGCCATGCCGCACCGCGGTGGCCGCCGCGTCGAGGACCGAACCGGCGGCGGACAGCATCTCGCGCACCCAGGCGCGCTCCAGCCCTTCGGCGGGTACGCCCAGGGCGGGGTCCGCCAGCGAGGCCAGGACCGGTCGCAGGCGCTCGGCGATGCCGCGGGCCCCGTGCAGTTCGGCGGGGCGCCGGCGGGCCTGGCGCGGGGTCACGGCGGCCGCGCTGCGCGCGGTCATCAGCGGCACCGGGTCGAAGTGCGTGGTCGGGTCGTGCCGCAGGCGCCGGGCGTAGTCGGCCTCGGCGGCCAGGGCGTCGGCGAGCGCGTCGCGCTGGGCGCCCCACCGCCGCATCGGGAACAGCACGATGAGAGCCGCCTGCACCAGACCGCCGCACGCCATGACGGCGGCGTGCGTGGCGGCGTCGGCCACGGAGGTGGGGAGGGTGATCGTCACCAGCATGATCGCGACGTTGGAGGCGGCGATGATGCCGCCCGTCGGGCCCGCGGCCCAGGCCATTCCGGCGGCGAACGTCCAGATCACCAGTATGGCCAGGAAGAGGACGGTGTGGGAGGCGCTGACGTAGCCGACGAACGTCGACACGGCGAGGCTGGCACCGGAGACCAGGGCGAGCACCGGCCGGGGACGCCAGCTGCGCTGGAAGGTGGCGATGGCCGCCTGGAACGCGCCGAAGGCGGAACCGGCCGCGATGACGGGCCCGAACAGGGCCAGGCTCACCCCCACGACGAGGGCGAGGCCCACCGCGCCCCGCAGGGCGATGAGTGGTTCCAGCCGCCGCCGCTCGACCGTCAGCCCCGAGCGGGCGGTCTCCTTCAGCGCCCGGAACCAGCTCATGGCACGAGCGTACGGGCTTCCCCGGCGTCCGTGGCGGACCAGCGCGCGGGACGCCGGGCACGCCGGTACGTCCCGCCAGGGCCTACCGGCCGATCCCGGGCCCCCGGCGGCCCATGTCGGCCCGGTCGGCCGCGTGCGTCCCGTGGGTCCAGCCGTCGGCGTCCGTCGCGCCGCGCACGCGTGCGGTGGTCGTCCTCGGGAACATCCGCTCCGCGGTGCCGGTGACGGCCACATCCCGGGCGGCCAGCACGGGCAGCAGGCCGCCGGCGGCCTCGTCCCCGCCGGCCTCCGCGGTGACGCGTGCCGTGTCCGCCGCGAGACGGCCGCCGAGGCGCTGGGCGTAGGCCAGCAGGAAGGACTGACGGAACGTCTTGGTCCGCCGGCGCCCGCCGGCGCGCTGGCCCGCCTCCGCCTTCGTCATCGCGGCGGTGCCCTGCACCAGCAGCGAGGTGAAGAGCAGCTCCACGGCCTCCAGGTCCGGCTCGAACCCGACGACCGTCGTGAATCCGAGTTCGCTGTTCCACACGGCCCGGCACCGGTTCGCCGAGGCGATCGCGTCGAGCAGGATCGCCTTGGCGTCCTCGTACGGGGCGTCGACCCCGATCCGGCAGGCACCCGGGGTCTCGGCGCTGTGGGTACGGGCGGCGAGCAGGGCCTCGTCGATGCTGTGCCGGGCCATCAGCTCCTGCGCCTTGGTGGTGAGTGCCTCCGCCTCCTCCGGGAAGCCCGTCGCCTCGGCCTTGGCGAGCAGGGCGCGGATCCGGGTGAGCATGCGGGGCTCACCGTGGGCGGGCGGGCGGTGCCGGTCGTCGGCGGCCGTGCCCGGCGGCGGGCCGACCGGTTCCACGGCCGGCAGCCGCAGCAGCAGCCGGTACAGCTCCAGCAGGGCGGAGGCGTAGGTGAAGCGGTCCGGGCGGTTGCGGGGCGCCGGCGAGGGCAGCGCGGCGAGCTGGTCCGCCCAGCGCGGCGGCAGGGCGCCGTACCGGGCGGTCTCCGCGGTGATCAGCGTGGCGGCGAGCGCGGCCCCGGTCTCGTCCAGCTCCCGCCGGACGGTCCGCACCACGTCGGCGGGCTGCCAGCCGCGCTCCCAGGCGCGGCGGACGAACTCCTCCCCGCGGCGGTGCAGCTCGCCGTCGGCCGACGGGTCCGCGGCCAGGAGGGAGGCGCCGGTATCCAGACCCGCGTCGTCGTCCGAGTAGAGGGCCGCGGCACACGCCCGGTCGATCACCGATTCCATCCGGTCAGGGTAACGACCCGCTGCTCGGCGGGGCCTGCCCGCTCCCGCCTCCGGCACCCTGGAGGACTCCGCCCGTCCGGCACGGCGGCCCGCGTCCCGGCACCGCCCGGGAGTGCGTGCCACCCGGGTGGCCGGGCGGGCCGAACGACCCGCCGGCGCGTGCTCAGACGCTGCGGACGTGGACCGCCTGCGGCCCCTGCGGGCCCTGGGCGACCTGGTACTCGACCCTCTGGCCCACTTCGAGGCCCCTGTCGCCGGGTTCCTGGATGTCGCTGTACCGGAGGGGCAGGTCCGCCCCCTCGTCCTGCGCGATGGTTCCCGTACCGCTGTCCGCGTCGAGCGTCTTCACCGTGCCCTGGCTCATGGTCGCGCCTTTCGTGTGGGTGCCGGGCGCGTGCGTGCACTCCCGGCCGCATGCTGAGCTTCCCCGAGCACAAAGTGGACAAACCGCATGCGCCGGCCGCCCGCTCCACACCCTCCCGGCTGCCGCGCGGCGCACGGCCGGGGCCGCACAGGTGTCAGTGGCGGGTGCCAGACTCGGATCATGACCGAACGTTGGGCTCTGGCCCCCGCTGAGGCGGGTGCGGCCCTGCTCGTGCCTCTGCGGGCGGACGGCCTGCCCGCCGGACCGGTGCTGGCCGAGCCCGACCTCGCCGAGTCCGTCCGCTCCCGCCCGCACGTCACCCGCTGGGTCTGGCGGTCGACCGCGGAGGTCTATCCGCGCCTCCTTGCCGCGGGCGTCCGCGTGGAGCGGTGCTACGACATCGAGTGCGCCGAACTCCTGCTGCTCGGACACGAGGGGCGGCTGGGCGAACCCCGGTCGGCCGCGGCCGCCTGGGCACGGCTCCGTGACGCCCCGGTGCCTGCCGACCCGCCGCCCCGCCCGGCGGCGCCCGGCTCCCAGTCCTCCCTCTTCGAACCGAGCGCGGGGACGGGCGTGCCGTTCGACGGGCTGCTCCAGGTCTACGCGGAACAACTGCGCCGCCACGGCAGGGCGGCGCACCCGGACAGGATGCGGCTGCTGACGGCCGCCGAGTCGGCCGGGATGATGGTCGCCGCCGAGATGAACAGGTCCGGCCTCCCCTGGCGGACCGATGTGCACCGGGAGGTGCTGGACGGACTTCTGGGCGAGCGCTACGCGGGCGGCGGCGAACCGCGGCGGCTGGCCGAGGCGGCGGAGGAGGTGTCCGCGGCCTTCGGCCGAAGGGTGCGGCCCGATCTGCCCGCCGACGTCGTGAGGGCCTTCGCGCAGGCCGGGATCAAGGTGAGGTCGACCCGCAGGTGGGAGCTGGAAGGGCTGGACCATCCCGCGGTCGAACCCCTGATCCGCTACAAGAAGCTGTACCGCATCTGGACGGCCCACGGCTGGGGCTGGCTCCAGGACTGGGTGCGCGACGGCCGTTTCCGCCCGGAGTACCTGCCCGGGGGCACCGTGAGCGGCCGGTGGACGACGAACGGCGGCGGCGCCCTTCAGATCCCCAAGGTGCTCCGTCAGGCCGTCGTCGCCGACGGCGGATGGCGGCTCGTCGTGGCCGACGCCGACCAGATGGAGCCGCGCGTGCTGGCCGCGATCTCCCGCGACCCGGGCCTGATGGAGGTGGCGGGCCATGAGGGCGACCTCTACAAGGCCCTGTCCGACCGGGCGTTCCAGGGTGACCGCGACCACGCCAAGCTGGCCCTGCTGGGGGCCGTCTACGGGCAGACCTCCGGCGACGGCCTCAAGAACCTCGCCGCGCTGCGGAGGAGGTTCCCGCAGGCCGTCGCCTACGTCGACGACGCGGCCAGGGCCGGCGAGGAGGGCCGCCTCGTCCGCACCTGGCTCGGCCGCACCAGCCCGCCCGCCGCCGGAGCCGGCGAGGACGGGGAGGCCGGCATCCCGCAGGAGGACGACGAACCGCAGGCCGGGGAGAGCACCGGCGGGTACGGGTTCACACCCGGCTACGCCTCGTCGAACGCCCGGGCCCGGGGACGTTTCACCCGCAACTTCGTCGTCCAGGGCAGCGCGGCCGACTGGGCCCTGCTGCTCCTGGCGGCGCTGCGGCGGACGCTCACCGCCGAGGGGATGCGGGCGGAGCTGGTGTTCTTCCAGCACGACGAGGTGATCGTGCACTGCCCGGCCGAGGAGGCGGATGCGGTCGTGCGCGCGGTCCGGGAAGCCGGGGAGCTGGCCGGACGGGTCGCGTTCGGGCGTACCCCGGTGCGGTTCCCGTTCACCACGGCGGTCGTCGAGCGCTACTCGGAGGCCAAGTGACGGCTCCCGCACCCCGCCTCGGTGTACCGGTGCCCAGCCCTGCGCCGGCCGCGCCACGTCCGTGTCCGGGAGTCACCGGACCCGCCGCACCGCCCTGCCGATGACCTCGCGCCCGCCTCCACCTCGTCGTCACGGACGCGGCTCGGCCGGTTCCCCGGCCCCCGACCGGCCCGCCTCCGAGCCGCCCGCACCACGCCGGAGCCGTACCGGGGCGGACCCCGTGCCCGCTATAGGCTCCGGCCATGGCGACGCACGAGCAGGAGATCACCGAGCCCGTCGACCTCTGTCTGCCGGACGGCACCCTGAACCAGGCGGCGGTCGGCTGGTCGAGGAAGCCTCTGCACCGCGCCAATCTTCGCGGCTGGGGCCGGACCAAGCGGTGGGAGTACTGGTGCGTCACCACACCCACCCACCTGGTCGCGCTGACCGTCAGCGATCTCGACTTCCTGGCGTTGAACACCGTCTACGTCCTGGAATACGGACCCGGCGGCCGCGAGATCGAGTGTTCCTCGATCGTCCCGGCCGCCCGGGGGGTGCGCCTCCCGGACACGGTCGCCGGGGCGCCGGGTTCGAGGGACGTGGTGGTGGGACCCGCACGTCCGACGGGGGGCAGGGTACGCATCGAGATCCGTGACGAGGACGGCGGTACCCGGCTGCGGGCACGCTGCCTGACGCCGGACCGGAGCCCCCTGGAGGTCGGCCTGCTCGTCGCGCGGCCCGAGGCGCACGAGTCGCTCTCCGTCGTCGTGCCGTGGAGCGAGCAGCGTTTCCAGTACACCTCGAAGCACACCGCGCTGCCCGCCGCCGGCCGGGTCCGGATCGGCAGCGAGATCCTGACCTTCGGCGGGGAGGACAACGAGACCTGGGCCGTCCTGGACCACGGCCGCGGACGCTGGCCCCGCACGGTCGACTGGAACTGGGGCGCGGCCTCCGGCCGTACCGACGGGCACACGGTCGGCCTCCAGTTCGGCGGCCGCTGGACGCGCGGGACGGGTTCCACCGAGAACGGGCTCTGTGTCGACGGCCGGCTCACCAAGATCGGCGAGGAGCTCGACTGGCACTGGTCCCCCTCCGACCTCCTCGCGCCCTGGACGCTCCGCACGCCGTCCTCCGGCCAGGTGGACCTGACGTTCACCCCGTTCCACCACCGGTCCGCCCATACGGACGTCGGGCTGATCGCCAACCGCACCGACCAGTGTTTCGGCCACTACGACGGCCGTGTCCGCACCGACGACGGCACCGAGATCGCCGTGCGGCACCTGCTGGGATGGGCAGAGGACGTCCACATGCGCTGGTGACCCGGGCGGAGCCGCGGCGACCGGCCGGAGGGGCGGCCGGGGTCTTTCGTCCCGGTCAGGCGGGACAGCCCTCCGGCGCTGCTGCCCCGCAGGTGGGCCAGGACGGTCAGGACCCGGCGGTTCGTCGCGCCGGTGAGGGTCAGGTCCGCCTCGGGCTCCTACGGGCCCGTCACGACCGGACGCGGGGACGGCAGGCCCCACTCGCTCCACGACCCGTCGTACACCGACACTGCGTGGTATCCGGCGAGTCCGGCGCCCAGTGCCAGGACGCACGCGGTGACCCCCGACCCGCAGCAGGCGACGAACCGCTCCCGGCCGCCCGTCAACGACTCGTACAGGGCACGCAGTTCCGGCGGCGGGAGCATCCGGCCGTCCCGCTGGACCTCGCCGAACGGCAGGTTCAGGGCGCCCGGCATGTGACCGCCCCGCAGGCCCGGCCGCGGCTCGGCCGCCGTGCCGGCGAACCGCTCACGGGAGCGGGCGTCCAGGACGGCCACTCCCGGGTCCGCGAGTGCGGCCACGACCGCGTCACCGTCCACCAGCAGGCCCGGGCGGGGCCGGGCCACGAAGTCCCCTTCCGGCGCGGCGGCCCGGGGGCCGCCGGCGTCGACGGGCAGCCCGGCCGCCTCCCAGGCGGGCAGGCCGCCGTCGAGCACGGCGACCCGGCCGAAGCCCATCGCCCGGAACATCCACCAGGCCCGGGCACTGGAGTAGAGGCCCGCGGCGTCGTAGACGACGACGGTGTCCGTCTCCCGGACACCGAGAGCGCGCACCTCCCGGGTGAAGTGCGCGGCCCCCGGCATCGTGTGCGGGACGGACGCCGCCCGGTCGGACAGCGCCCCGTCGATGTCGAAGCGCCGCGCCCCCGGAATGCGCCGCCCGGCCTCGCGGTGGGCTCCCACCGAGGCGTCCAGGACCACCAGGCCCCCGTCGGCCGCCCGGTCGGCGAGCCAACCGATGTCGACGAGCGGCCCCGGCAGGCCTCCCGCATCCGGCGCGGCACCCGTCGTCTGCGCGTCTTCGGCCATGCGCTTCCCTCCCGAGTCGTCGAGCCCGGCCGCCCCGGACCGGTCCCCCGGGCCCGCGTCGGCAGCGGCAGCGGCAGCGGCAGCGGCAATGGTTCGAACGGCGTGCGGCGCCCGGGGGTTCGCCTCATTGTCGCGGCCGCGAACCGGGTCGGCCGCAGAAGGGGGTTCAGACCCTGCCGAGACCGACCTGCACCGCGAAGGGCGCCGAGGCCGTGACGACGCCGGTGAACACTTCCCCGTCCCGGTAGACCCTGGCAGCGGGTCCGGCACGTAGGTGTACACGAGAGGCACGCCGGTGGTGGCCTGGAGTGATGCTGGACGCCGGCGGCATCACGTTCGCCGGTTCGACGTTCCGCGTGCTGATCCTCACCACCCACCAGCACACCGGCCTGCGCATCGTCAGCCTTCTCCCAGGCTCACACGCTTGTTCAGCATCCGCGGCGTCGACGCAGTCCTGGACATGTGGCCGACCCTCGGCGCGGCCCGGACCCTCCGGTCCAACTGCGACGCAGGACCGACGCCCTCCCTGCCACACCGTCCCCGGACGAAGGGCGGGAACCGCTGCCCGCCGGTACACCGGAGCCGGAGCCGAGGCTGCCGTGCCAGGGCCGGTCGGCGGCGCGGTGGAGTACCGGCTTCCCTGGTACGTGGGCCCGCCGGTTGCGCCCAGGTTCAGCGAAGGGGCGCGGAGCGGAGAGACAGGTAGTAGTCACCGACCGCCGACAGGTAGCCGGGATCACCTGTCTCGCTGTCGGTGGTGAATCGGGGAGCGGCCTTGATCTCCTCCCGGGACGGTGCGACCTTCACCGTCTGCGCCCCGGTGTCGATGGCGATGACAGCACCGGCCGGGATCAGCACGCTTCTGCCGAACTTCCAGACACCGGTGTCGACGACCAGGTGCTGTATGCCGGGCTGGTCCTGCTGACGGTCCACGTGGCCGATGCCCCCGTCCGCGGCCTCCACGGTGAAGCCCACCAGCGACCGGCCATCCGTGTGACCGCTGTCCGGTGCGTACATCCACATACTGCTCACAGACCCAGCCCTTCGTCCCGGCCCGCCGCGGACGGTGGCCGCTCTCCTGCGACGGTCTCTTCCTTCCCCGCCACGTGCCGGGCAATCAGGCATTCGACGCGACGGTCGGCGCGCAGGAAGGCCAAGTCGGTTGCTGGCGCGGCGGGTTGGGTGGCGGCTTGGTCGGATGTCGGCTTCCCCGACCGCCCAGGCCCCTGTGGCGGAGGCGGCCGTTGCGCGAGGGAAGGGCCGGGCCGGGAAGTCGGTCACGGCCGTGCTCCGGCCCTCTGACTACTGTCCACGGACGGACAACAGCAGCTCACGTCTTGCCGGGCCGGACTGTTCCAGCACACGGTGAGGGCCCGTCCGGATGCTCCGGACGGGCCCTCACCACTGCTTGCCGGCGGGTCACGCCTGCCCGTCGCTCAAACGGCCACAGGGGCGCCGAGCATCGCGGAAGCCCGCTGCAACGGGTCGACAGCCCGGGTGGGTGCGGGGGCCGGGGCCAGGTCGCGGCAGGTGAAGCCGAGCTGGGTCATGGCCCGCAGGACTTCTCCGGCGCTGAAGTCGCGGCGGTCCTGGCGTGTGATGACCTGTCCGACCTGTTTGACGGGGTAGGTGCGTCTGCCGATGATCACGGACTCGCCGGGAGCGTGCTCGGGCTTGATGCCCTTCATCGATTCGAGGACGCCGCTCCTGGTGAGGTCGAACGGGAAGCGGGCGATGACACAGCGCATGATGCCTCACAGGGAGCAGGGAGAGGGACGAAGAGGGAGTGGTTCTGCCGCGGATGGGACGGCTCAGCGGGCGAGGGCGAGGACGCCCAGGGCGCTGCCGTGTTCGTCCACCACGGGCAGGACATCGACGTCGCTGTAGCGCATCATGTGCCCGGCTTCGGCCATGGTGGTCACGAGCGAGGTGAACGGCCCCGGGTCGCCGAGGATGTCCCGCAACCGGTCCCTGTCCGAATACGCGGAGCCGTCACGGACCGCTGTCAGCTGGGCGTGGGTGACCAGTCCGGTACACAGGCCGCTGTCGTCGCAGACAAGCAGATGCCCGGTACGGGCACTGGCCATGACGGCCAGTGCCACCTCGACGGTCATGTCGTCACAGACCTGCGGCCCGGCGGTGTCCATGGCATCGGCCACCGTCCTGCCCACGGCAGTGGCATGGGTCGTGCGGGGCTGCATCTGGACGAGCGTCAAAAGGTGCCTCCTGCGGGGATGGGTGAGCTTCCCGGACCACGGACTTCTCAGGCTGCGGCGTCGAAGGAGGACTGATGTGCGGTCACGCGCCGGGTCGCGGAGGCGGAGCTGCGCCGCCCGCGAGAGGATGCGCTGCGGCTGCGCTCACGCCGCGCGACCACCGGCGCGGTGATCGTCACCGGAAGACCGGAGGGGGTCCGGGCACCGGTGATGCGGCCGAGTGCCTCTTCGCCGGAGCGGACCTGCGTGGTCCGGGGCACGATGCCGGCGGCGGTCATGAGGCGGGTCATGTCGCGGCGCTGGTTGGGGGTGACGAGGGTGACGACGCTGCCGGACTCCCCAGCTCGGGCGGTTCGGCCGCCGCGGTGGAGGTAGTCCTTGTGGTCGGTCGGCGGGTCGACGTTGACGACGAGGTCGAGGTTGTCGACGTGGATGCCGCGTGCGGCGACGTTCGTGGCCACGAGTACGGTGACGTGCCCGGTCTTGAACTGGGTCAGGGTCCGGGTGCGCTGCGACTGTGCCTTCCCGCCGTGCAGCGCGGCGGCCCTCACTCCGCTGGCCAGCAGGTGGTCGGTGAGCTTGTCCACGGCCCGCTTGGTGTCCAGGAACATGATCACCCGGCCGTCGCGGGCCGCGATCTCGGTGGTCGTACGGTTCTTGTCCGCGCCGTGCACGTGGAGCACGTGGTGCTCCATCGTGGTGACCGCACCGGCGGCCGGGTCGACGGAGTGGACGACCGGGTCGGTGAGGTAGCGGCGGACCAAGCGGTCGACGTTGCGGTCCAGGGTGGCGGAGAACAGCATCCGCTGGCCCTCGGGGCGGACCTGGTCCAGAAGCTCGGTGACCTGGGGCATGAAACCCATGTCGGCCATCTGGTCGGCCTCGTCCAGTACGGTGATCGCGACCTCGTCAAGTCGGCAGTCACCGCGGTCGATGAGGTCCTTGAGCCGGCCCGGCGTCGCCACGACGACCTCGGCACCACCCCGGAGCGCGTTGGCCTGCCTCCCGATCGGCATCCCGCCGACGACGGTGGCCATGCGCAGCCGCACCGAGCGGGCGTAGGGGGCGAGAGCGTCGCTCACCTGCTGGGCCAGCTCACGCGTCGGCACGAGGATGAGGGCCAACGGCTGGCGAGGCTCGGCACGCTGACCGGCGGTGCGAGCCAGCAGGGCCAGTCCGAAGGCCAGGGTCTTGCCGGAGCCGGTGCGCCCGCGCCCCAGGGCGTCGCGGCCCGCGAGGGTGTTCGGCAGGGTCGCCCCCTGGATCGGGAACGGAACGCTCACCCCCTGCACGGTGAGCGCGGCCAGCAAGGAGGCGGGCATGGCGAGGTCGGCGAACGCCTCGACCGCCGGAAGCGCGGGAGTGACCGTGACCGGCAGGGCGAACTCGCCCTGGACCGCTGCGGGCCGTCGCCCATGCCCACCCGAGCGGCCCGAACCGCCGGGACGGGCCGGGGCAGCGGAACGGGCCGGCGCGGTCGAGTCGAAGCGGCTACCGCCCCGGCCGGAGTCGGCGGTACGGCTGCGGGCACGGGAAGAACCATTGTTCGTACGTGTGGGGTTCATTCAGAACCTTCCTTGATACGGCACGCATCAAGGAATTCCCGCAGCGGAAGAACAGCGCGGGGAATCACAAGAACGGGCCGAGCAGAATGATGAATCCAATAGGACCTGCGGCTGATCCCGGATCAGGAGGCAGGGCTATGGAATGGAGACGCCATAGGGGCGAGGAATCCAGTTCCACCGACAGGTGGGACTCAGAAGGAGTGGGCAGCGAGAGCACTCTGCGGGAGAGAATCTCACCGCAGGTGGCACCACTCCGGGACGATGCCCGGAGCTGGGGCCCGCACCCCGAAGGATGCGGGCCCCAGCTACGAAGTGCGCGTCAGGATCAGGCGGGAACGATGTTCTCGGCCGTCGGGCCCTTCTGGCCCGGTGCGATGTCGAAGGTGACCTTCTGGCCTTCGAGCAGCTCGCGGAAGCCCTGGGCGGCTATGTTCGAGAAGTGGGCGAACACGTCGGCGCCGCCACCGTCCTGCTCGATGAAGCCGAAACCCTTGGCTGCGTTGAACCACTTCACAGTGCCTGACGCCATGTCATGTCTCCTTCGGGGCAGGTACGTCGGGAGCCGTCATGCACGGATCCCGCGTCGCCGCGATGATGCCCCGCCCGGAGAGAACCGGAAATACAATGAAGCTTCCACCGGTCGGAAATACCCACGCAGAAGCCTGAAGTTTTTGGGAACCACAACTGCAACCGAGGTCGACAGTAGCATGCCGTAATGGTCCGCGTACGGGAAAAAATTCCAGCCTCTTCGGTGCGATAAAAACACTCCCAGCGCGGCGCATCGAACCCTCACGCCGTGGCCATAGATATCGGCCCGCCTCGGGCACAGCGTTGCCGGAAGAGTGCTCACCCTTCACAGCGCGGGGATGCCGACCGTTTGCCGGCGGCGACGGACCGGAGTTCACGGCAGCGCGAAGGGCCCCTCCCGAACGGAGGCGGTACGCGTCCGGGAAGCTGCCGCTGACGCCGCGGCCGAAGCCCTCCACCGTGTTGAAGCCGCCTGCAGACGCCGCCCCGGCCAGCCGATGGACATCATGCGCGAAGAAGCAGCGGCATGACAGAGTGCCCACGCCGAAGACGGAAGCATCCTTTCGGGCATGACAACCGCAGGGAAGACGGCCCTTGAGCGCACTTCCGGCAGGCGAGTCCGGCACCTGCCGGTCTTCCACCGACGCGCGGCGCCGCAGGCCGGGGTCGGCGTGCCGAGCGGCTCAGGGTCTCGGTGGTGTCCTGCGTTGATCCGCTGGGCTTCCTGGAGTCGTTCCTCAAGGATGACGACGCGGCAGGCGGCTTCGACCGGGGTAGCGCCGTCGACGAGTTCGCGGGCGCGGGCGGCGATGCGGATGGTGACGGGAGCAGCGGCGATGGCCGCCCGCGGAGCGCAGGGGCGTGATGAGACGGGCTTCGCCGACGGCGCGGAGGAACCCTTGTGTGGTGTTGGGCATCTCGGCTGCCCGGCCCACGGTGCAGGCGGGGCAGTCGGCATCGTCGGGACGGCCGAACAAATCGTCTGCTGTCATCTGTACGTTCCTGCGGAACACACGTCGGAGGGGCCCGGGTGCCAGATGGCACCCGGGCCCCCCAGGAACAGCGACACCCACCACCCGCCGTGATAGGCGAACCCCGCGCGGGGTTTAACCCAGCCAAACAGAAAGGAAGA
>NZ_JBEXWB010000068.1:0-1899 GCF_040629645.1 Streptomyces sp. NPDC005899
TCACGCCCGGCGGTGCGACTGCCGGGGAAGCCTGGGCGTGTGCTCCGGCGCCGTGGCGCGGGCCTCGACCGGCGCGGCAGCCCCGCCGGAGACCGCCCCGCCCCGGTCCTGGCCGGCGGAGGGCACCTCCTCGGGGAACTGCCCGACGTTGAGCACCTCGTCGATACGGTCGGGGCTGAGCCGGTCCTCCAGCGCGGCAGACGCCGCGATCATGAGCTCACCGCAGAGTTCGATCTCGGCCAGGGCCACATGGTCCTGAGCCTGCGGAGCGCTGAGCGTCACCACCTGCGTCACCTCTCTCTGCCGTCGCCGGAAGCTGGCGCACCGACTCCCTAGCGTAGGGAGCGCGGCACCCACCGCGCATGGCACGGACGGGCCATTTCAGCCCCCTCCCTACGGTGATTCCGGGCCGGTCCACCCCTGCCGGATGCGCCCCGTGTAGATGTCGTCACCCGGTGGCAGCTCCACCGTGACCGGCACCCCGAACCCGTGGAGCAGCGTCGTCGACACCACGGCTGCCGCCGGCCCCCGCGCCGCGAAACCGAAACGGTGGCGGACCTTCCGCAGCAGGCCCTCGTCGTCGAGGTAGGCGTCGAAGGAGACCGTGTCCGCGTGGAACCCCTTCGCCGCGGCGGCCAGCGCGCCGCGCGAGGACGGCGAAGCGGCCAGCGCCGCCCGTCCCAGGTCCGAGTGCCCCCGGTAGTGGCGTACCGGTACCCCGGCCAGCTCCGTCCGCCCCACGTACACCACCTTGACCGCGCCGCGCAGCAGCTCGGCGGCGGCCATGGGATCGGTCACCCCGCCGGTGACCAGATTGCCGTCCGCCAGGGCCCTCGTGTCGATCCGGACCCACTTGTCGTCGGGCACACCCGCGCCCCGGTTCTTCATGTACAGCGCCCCGGGCGCCAGCAGTTCGGTGATCGGCCGGTGCCCGTCCGATCCGGCGGCGTCCTTCGGCAGCACGACCCTGATCCGGCCGAGCTGCCTGCGGAAGTCGTACGTCCCCTGCCCCCGGATGGTGACCCGGGTCCCGCCGGCGGCGGTCTCCATGGACGTGACCGCCTCGGCGGTACCCGCACCGGCCAGGGCGTCGGCGGCCCGGCGCACGGCGGACGCCGGGGCTCCGACGGCGTTCTTCCCGGCCGCGGCGCGTTCGCCGGCCGCGGCAGGCCCGCCCGCGCCGTCACCGGAACACCCGGTACCCGCCGCCATCACGCCCGCCAGGACCAGGGCGCACACAGCCGGTGCCCCGCCTCCGCGCCCGTGCTGCCGCACCACCATCGCCTGCCAACCCCCAACGAGGTACACCTGACCGGGCTGCCGCCCGCCCCGCCTAACGACCACCGGGGCGCCCCGTCACGCCGAGTGGTCCCTCCGGGAAGCCGAACGGCCCACTCGTGCACGGGCGCGAGGGTCCGCCAGTACCGTGGACGCGTGCATGAGGACCCCCCGGACCCCACCGTCCACGCCCCCGCCCCGGCGCACCGCACGACCACCGTCGAACGGGGGTCGTTCTGCCTGGCCCGCTGCGTCTGCGGCTGGTCCGGAGCGGCCCGCCGCTCCCGCGACCGGGCCCGCACGGACGCCGAGGAGCACGACACTGCCACCTCCGGCGGCCCGGCCGCCTGATATCTCCGGTGGTCCGCCGCCCGGCAGCCCGGCTGCCTGACACCTCCGGTGGTCCGGGGCGGGGCAGGGACGGGTAGGGCGGTGCGGGGCCGACCTGGCCGGGCTCGGGGGCGGGCTGGAGCGGGGGCGGTGCCGGGCGGGGGCGGTACCGGTCCGGAGCAGGCCCGGAGTCGGTCCGGAGTCGGTCCGGAGTCGGTCCGGAGTCGGTCCGGAGTCGGTCCGGAGTCGGTCCGGAGTCGGTCCGGAGTCGGTCCGGAGTCGGTCCGGAGT
>NZ_JBEXWB010000068.1:1999-21922 GCF_040629645.1 Streptomyces sp. NPDC005899
CGGCGCCCGTAGGGAGCCGACCCGCAGCCCCACACGGCCCCAGGCAGCCCCGCGCCGCCGCACGCACCGGGCCTCCGCTCCGAACGGCGCCGCGCCTGCGGGATGCCGTCCCCGGGCCGCCCCGACGGCATGGCTGAGGGGGTGTCCCGGGCGGGACACCCCCTCACAGCCATGCCGTCTCACGCCCGTCTCCAGGCTGCGAAGCCCGCGGGCGGCGAGACCCTCCGGGCGGTGGACTTCTCCGGGCCGCCACGTCTCCGGGCGGCGAGGCGTCTACGCGGCGAGGTCCTTCTCGTCGTGCGGGCCGCCCCGGCCCGAGCCCGGACGCGGCTCGGGGATCCCGCGGGAGTCACCCTGTCCGTCCACGCCGGCGGCGACCGGCCTGCGCGAGCGGACGAGCCTTCCGACCGATCGGGTACGGGCCACGGCCGTCACCAGCGGAGTCAGGAGCATCATCGCCAGCGGGGCGAGCAGCAGCGCCACGGCGGTGCCGAGCGCGAAGCCGCCGATCACGTCGGTCGGATAGTGCACGCCCATGTAGACACGGCAGAAGCCCTCCAGGAGCCCCAGCGCGATAGCCGCCAGACCGAACTTCCGGTTCGCCACGAAGAGGCCGACGGCGATGGCCATCGCCATCGTCGCGTGGTCGCTCACGAAGGAGAAGTCGTCCTTGCCCTCCACCAGGACGTCCAGCCCCTGGTGGTCGTTGAACGGCCGGGGCCGCTCGACGAACCCCCGGATCGGGATGTTGACGAGCAACGCGATGCCGGCAGCCAGAGGTGCCCAGACCAGCCCGGCGACCGCTGTCACCGAGTCCTCGGTCGTCCCGCGTCGGCGAACGCTCCACCAGCACCACAGGACCACCAGGACCATGCCGAGCATGATCCCGTATTCACCGACGAACTCCATGACCCGGTCGAACCAGGTGGGAGCGGCCTTGGCCAGCCCGTTGATGTCGTAGAGCAGGCTGACGTCCGGGTTCGACCCGTCGAGTGCGAGTCCAGCCATCTGCTGCGGCCCCTTGCCTTGTCTTCTGCTGCGGTGCACAACATCGTGCGCCGCTTCGGTCGGACCCCCGTGGTCTGTGCGGATTCCGTACTGCGTGACGTCGCGATCCCGTGACGCGTGCCCGGTCCGGCCCGGTCGCCGCGTGGCCAGTGTGCATGCTGTCCCAGTCCAGGAAACGGCCCGAAAGCTCCGTACGTTCCGCTCTCCACCGAATGATCACCATGACGTTATCGAAGAGTGACACGTTGTCGCAGCTCAGGGCCCGGGCTTAACGGAGAGTTCCGGCCACGTCCGACTTCTCGTCAGCTCCCTCTCCCTGCCTTTCTGTCTGCTTTGTGGCGGCTTTCCGGCAGGCTTTCCGTCAGCTTTCCGTCAGCCGGTCAGAGGGGCGCTCCGCCGACTCGGCGGACGGCACCCCGACCGCACCCGCCCAGGAGTCACGAGTGCCGCGCCGGCCACCCGTACCCCCTCCCGGGCGTCACCCCTTCAGCCCGCCGGAAGATCCGTGGGAAGAGCCGCCGCCCCGTCCTCGGTGACCCGGGTCGCACCGAAGTAGTCCGGGGTGTCGATCTTGTCGAACCGGATGACGGCACCGGTGTAGGGCGCGTTGATCATGTAGCCGCCCCCGACGTAGAGGCCGACGTGGTGGATGGCCCGCGAGTTGGTCAGATCGTCCGAGAAGAACACCAGGTCCCCGGGGAGCAGTTCGTCGCGCGAAGGGTGCGGGCCCGCGTTGTACTGGTCGTTGGCCACACGCGGCAACTCGATGTCGACCGTCCGGTAGGCGGCCTGCGTCAGACCGGAACAGTCGAACCGTCCTCCCTGGTCCGCGGTCCCGTTACCGCCCCAGAGGTAGGGCGTACCGAGCTTCTTCTGTGCGAAGTAGATGGCCCCGGCAGCCTGCTGCGACGGCTGCACCCGGCCGACGGGCCGCGCGAAGCTCTTCTCCAGCGAACGGATGATCTTGACGTAGTTCTGGGTCTCCGAGATGGCGGGCACCCCTCCCGCCCTGATCACCCGGTAGGCCCCGGCGTTGTACGCGGCCAGCATGTTGTCGGTCGGATCACCCGGGACCTTCTTCACGTAGCCGGCGAGCTCGCAGTCGTACGAGGCGGCCGACGGAATCGCATCCGCCGGGTCCCACACGTCGCGGTCGCCGTCACCGTCACCGTCGATGCCGTGCGAGGCCCAGGTCCCGGGAATGAACTGCGCGATCCCCTGCGCCGCGGCCTGGCTCTGCGCACGCGGGTTCCACCCGCTCTCCTGGTACAACTGCGCCGCGAGAAGCGCCGGGTTGATGGCCGGACAGAGGGCCCCCCACTTCTCCACGAGCGGCTGATACCGCGCCGGAACAGCCCCCTTGGCCAGCCCGACGGCCCCACTCGCCCCGCTGATGCCGGCGGCCGCGGAGTACGTACCGACGACGAGCAGCGCGATGAAACACAGGCCCAGCCCGATCCCACCACCGACGAACACCCAGTATTTCCGCACACCTCAACCATCCCCCATCCGGCGGTCGTTCAGGGCCCGATTCGCTGGTGTGTACGGGTGGACGGAGGCACGAGGGGGCGTCAGGGGCGGCGCCCGGGGGCAGGGTGGGGGTCAGGGGGCGCCTGCGGACCAGAAGGGGGAGCGGATGTTGGGGCGGGGGAGTGGGTACACGCCCTCGTAGGAACGTCCGCTTGGTGGGGTGGTGGATTCGGCAACCTCGGACTTCTCGACGCAAGGGCTGTCCACCTCGAAGAATGCCTGCCCCTCACCACCGAAACTCAGACTCGCACCGAACCCGTCACTGGTGCGAGCGTAAATCGCCGGGAAGTCCGCATCGTTGTTGACTGCCTTGATGCGGAAGCCATTGCTTCGCCAAAATCGTTCGACGACGCCGAGGAAGTTACCACGGCGTTCTGTCGAGATGATGGTCATCACGACACGCATGCGGGAAACGTCGCAGCCGCCAGCGCTCGTCGGCCCATGCGCCCACTGCAGCCCAGGATGAATTTTCGCTAGTACGGCATCGAGAATTCCATCTGCGCGATTGGCCGCTTCTTGCATGTTCACATCGGTAGACTTTTCGCTATTCACCGCAGTAATTCGATTTTCGCATCCTGATAACGCAAGGCAGACAAAAAGCGGGACGGCCGCAAAGCGCCACGCTGCACTCATCAACGGGACCCCTCACTCTTGATCTTATTCGAATGGCCAGCGACAATCATCGCAATACTATCCGCCGACGCGTTATCCCTATTCGGCTGAGCGTCAAAGTAACCCGAATGCGCGTCCATGGCTCCCGTAAGCATTGAAGGCCCGTCATCCGAGGCAAAGCGCCTTGCCCCAAACTCTGAACTCGCCGGGTCCTTGCCGAACCAGAGGTCGTCGTCCCTTCGATCCAGCAGGCCTCCAGCCACGTACCCGTATGGGCCAGCGACCGCAGACAGTCCCCCCTGAAGCTTGGTTGGAGCTTTGGTTACCAAGTCATTTTCAGCAGCTCCGACAAAGACATGCCCTCTCCCGACGTGCAAAAGATCGGCGTGATCAACACCGACCCCCGGACTTCCGACCAAAACGATATCGTCTACACCCGGAGTTCCGTCGCGCCCAACTTGCGTTGCAGCTCCCACAGTGCGCGAACCGTACGAATGCCCAATCGCAGTCATATGTGGATCTTGGTTTTGATTCGTAGCCGCTAGACCCCCCATAAACGAGTTAAAAGCCGCTCCACCTTCTTCAGCTCTTTTACTCCCTATCACATCAGCACTGTTCAGCCAGTCCGGGAATTGCGGCGCATCATAGCCCAACCAAACAATCGACGCACTGGAATGATCATATTTCTGCGCACCTTTTGCGGTATCCCAGGCCCGCTTGAGGTCATTTTCCGCGAAGCCTCTATCCAAAGAGGTGTTTAACCCCGGAACATAAGCAGCAACATTCCGAGCCGTGTCCGGGTTCCCATACGAAACGATCGCCCGACCGTTCCCCTCATCGCTGATGCCCAGCAGGAACATCGGCGGCTGGGAGCCTGCCGCGAGCTGGCGGTCGATTTCCCGTAGACCTGCCAGTTGTGTGACCGACCTGTCGTCGTCCCGGCCTTCCAGCTTGCCGATCAGCAATTGCAGGTTGTCCCGGTTCGCCGCATCCCTCACCAGGGCCGGGATACCGTCCAGGTTGCCGATCCGGTCCGGGTAGACGGCGAGGTACTCCTCGCGCTGTTCCTGTGTCAGCCCCAGCCACCAGTCACGCCGCTCCGCAGGCGTGGCCTCGTGCGGGATACCCGACGCGAGGTAACCGGCCGCCGCGCCCCGGACCGCGGCCGCGTCGCCCGCCGCGTCCTTCCACGTCGAGTCCGGGACCGTCAGGCCCTCCTCGGCCTTCAGGTCCCGCAGGAGCCGGGCGAACCTCCAGTCGACCTCGGCCGCCGTCCGCACGGCTTTCGCCACCCGGTCCGCGATGTCCTGTGCCTTGGCCGCGTTCGGGTTGGGTGCGGTCAGCCCCGGAGACGGCACCAGACCCGGAAACGCGCCCGAGGAAGCCGTGCCACCTCGGAGCGGCTCCCCGTCGACCAGCCCCTCACCCGCCGCCGGGTACGTCACCGAGCCGTCCGCGAGAACCGTGAAGCGCAAAGCGGCCGCGTCGTCGAGCGCGACCGCCAACGCCCTCTGCTGCGCCTTCATCTCGTGGGCCAGGCTGTTGAGGGTGGTCCGGATCAGCCCGCACTCCGTGTACACGTACTGGAGGTTCCGGCTCAGTCGCCGCAGTCGGGCGACCGCGGACTCGGCCGCTTCGCCCTCCTGGGTCGCGCGCAACCCGGTCAGCAACTGCTGCTCGATGCGGTCCCGTGCGGCGTCCGCGCGGTTGCTCGCCCGGCCCCACCCGTCGGCCGCGCCTTCCAGTTCGGCGGCCTTCACGTCCCGCAGCTGGGCCCAGGTGAGTGCCGGCGTCACCGCTCGCCGCCGGGCCGCACCGTGACCGGGGCGAACGACGACCGCACGGACTCGTTCGTCTCACCCTGTGCCCGGGCGACGGCCCGGAGGCTTCCGGCCAGGACGCCGCACTCACCGCGCGCGGCCTCGATCCGTCTCTGCCAGGACTCCCGTACGACAGCCAACTCGGCCAGCGCCTTCAACGCGCCGGCCCCTGCGACCAGCCCTTCGTGCGCCACCGTCAGTTCCACCCGGGCCGGCCCCAGCTCCGCGGCGAGTCCGTCCGCGCCCCCGGCGGCGCGCAGCCAGGGCCCGTCGCTGTGCCGCAGCTCCCGCGAGCTTCCGCCCGCACCCGGTCCCGCCAGATCACTCAGCCTCCGCACCACGGACCCACCGCTCACCGCTGCACCCCGTTCCTGGTCGTGGAGCGGCACTGTGCCAAACCCGGCGTACCCGACACGCCGGACGGAACGCCGCCGAGGCGCTGGGACCCTGCCCTGCCTAGGGAGGGCCCGCTACGACGTCACCCGAACGCGCGACGCAGAACCCCGGACCGGACGACACCGCTCACCTCGGCATCGGCCAGGTTCACGTCATCAGCCGCAGTGGCGCCCGTGACCGGTGTCCGGACTCTCCAGCACCTGCTTCCCGCGGGCATAGCGCGCCTGAGCGGAAGCGTGGGCGGGGGCGGAAGCGGGGGCGGGTGGATGGATGTCCCTCGTGCGGATGGTTTACCGAGCCCTGGCACCGAAGTGCGGGGTGGCGGGTCGCAGTCTTCGTGATCATGCGAGGCGTGATCCTCGTACACCGCACCTCATCACGCGGCCACCGGCTGCTGCTGACCGCAGGTCTCGCCACGGCGGCCGTCGCCTCGTCGCTGGCCGCCGGACCGCCCGCAGGGGCCGCCACCGGCGGCCCCGTCCCTCCCCGTCCCGCCACCGCCGCCGAAGTACGCACCGGCGCCTGGATGGACGCCCACAGCAACGGCAGCGGAGCGTCCGAACGCTTCTTCCGGGAACTCCCCAAGGGAGGTGACCTGCACAATCACCTCTCCGGCGCGGTGCGGACCGAGTACCTCGTCCGGCTCGCCGCCGATGACGGACTCTGCATCGACAGCACGATGACCGCCGTCGCGCCCCCGTGCGGTCCCGGCACGCGTCCGGCGGCGGACGCGCTCACCGATGCCGCGTTCCGGCAGTCCGTCGTCCGCGCCTGGTCCATGCAGGACTTCCCGCGGGGCGAGTCGGGACACGACCACTTCTTCGCGACGTTCGGGAAGTTCGGCGCCGCGACGGCGCACCGCGGGAAGATGCTGGCCGATGTGGCCGGAACAGCGGCCGCACAGAACCAGTCGTACCTGGAGACCATGGTCAGCCCCGCCTCGGCGGGAGCCAGGCAGCTCGCCGCGGACGTCGGCTGGGACCCGGACCCGGCGGCCATGCACGGCAAGCTGCTCGCGGGCGGCCGTCTGGACCAGCTGGTCACCGATTCGAGGCAGGAGGCCGACACGGCCGACGCCGAGTTCCGCAGGACGGCACGGTGTGCGAGTGCCGACCCCGCCCCCGCCTGTCAGGTCACCGTCCGGTGGATCTCCCAGGTGTCGCGCAACAGCGCCCCCGAGCGGGTCTTCACCCAGATCGCCCTGGGGCTGCGGCTGGCCGAACGCGATCACCGCTTCGTCGCCGTCAACCTGGTGCAGCCGGAGGACGGTGACGTGTCCCTGCGCGACTACCGCCTCCACATGCGGATGCTGAACTACCTGCACACGGTCTATCCGCGCGCCCACATCACCCTGCACGCCGGCGAACTCGTCCCCGGCCTGGTGAAGCCGGAAGACCTCACCTTCCACATCGACGACGCCGTCCGCACGGGGCAGGCGGAGCGGATCGGCCACGGTGTCGACCTCGTGCACGAGGACGACTGGCGCACCCTGGCCCTGGACATGGCACGCCGTCAGGTCGCTGTGGAGGTGCCGCTCACCAGTAACGCCCAGATCCTCCAGGTCGAGGGCGAGGAGCACCCGTTTCCGGTGTACCGGAAGTACGGAGTCCCCGTGGTCCTGTCCACGGACGACCCCGGAGTCTCACGCGGTGACATCGGCCAGGAGTACGCGCGAGCGGCCCGTACGTACGGTCTCGGCTACCCGGAATTGAAGGACCTGGCCCGCGCGTCCCTGGAGTACTCCTTCCTGCCGGGTCGCAGCCTGTGGCGTCCCGATCCGGTACGCCAGGGTTTCCGCCCGGTCGTGGAGTGCCGCGTCCCGCAGTCGGCCCGCTGCTCCCGGTTCACCGCCGGAAACCCGAAGGCCCGGCTGGAACTGCGCCAGGAGGAGTCCTTCAGGAGGTTCGAGAGCAGGTACAGCGGCTGACGAGCGGGGACAGCGGCCGGCGAACAGATTCGCCACCGGCCCCGGTGAGCAGGTACGCCGGGGCCGGCGAGCAGGTACGCCGGGGCCGGCGAGCAGGTACGCCGGGGCCGGCAAGCAGGTACGCCGGGGCCGGCAAGCAGGTACGCCGGGGCCGGCAAGCAGGTACGCCGGGGCCGGCAAGCAGGTACAGCGGCCGGCGAGCAGGTACGCGGGCCGATCTCCGGGGCTGCGCGGTGGTGGCGAGCCCCGTGGTCGACCGGGCCGCGATCAGCCACCGCGCCCACCACCGCACTCCACCTGGGGGGCGCCTCAGGTATCGCCCGGCGAGGCCGGGTCACCCCCACCAGGGATCCGGCTTCGACGCGCATTCGACCCACAGCACCTTGCCGTGCTCGCCCGGCAGGCCACCTCTGATCGGGTAGGCGCCCCATGTGTCCGCGTACTCCCGCACGAGGTACAGCCCCCGCCCGCGCTCGGCGAGCACCGCGGGCGCGTCCACGTCGGCGCGCCGGCATCCAGTGCCACCGAACAGGTCGGGGATCTGCGGACTGGAGTCCCGGACACCGACCCGGACGCGGTCCCGCCCCGCCCCGCGCAGCCGGAGCGAGTACGGTCCCGAGGAGTGCCGGTAGGCGTTGGTCACCAACTCGCCCGCCAGCAACTCGGCGGTCTCGATGAGATCCTGCATCCCGTGCACGCGGAGTACGGTCCGCAGTGTGGACCGGGCCACCCCGGGAGCACGGGGATCCTGGGGAAGTTGGAGGGTGTACGCCCAGGGCGGCGTTACGGTGGCCAGGGCCATGGAAGTCTCCGTTCACGGAGGAGCGTCGAGGTGTGTGTCGCGTTGCCCAGTGACCAGGTCGCTCCGTCGAGCGGGGTTCTTCCGGGCGGGTGGCCTGGGAACGAGACTAGGCCCCGGCAAGGATTGCTTGAGTCGATCAGGCGCATTCCTTGAGGTGAATCACTCGCGAGAGTGAAACGTCAACTCCGCAGACGTTAGGGACGGTTCGGATGGCAGGCAGGGCGGCTCCCACCGCACGCCGGGCGCGGCTGGGCGCAGAGCTCCGCAAACTACGTGAGCGCGCCGGGATGACCACCACACAGGCGGCCGGCCTGCTGGGCACGAGTTCGGGCCAGCTGAGCAACATAGAGGTCGCCCGGTTCGGCGTCAGCGCCGAACGGGTCCGGGTCGCGGCAGGCGCCTACTCCTGCACCGACCAGGCCCTGATCGAGGCCCTGGTCGCCATGACCGGCGACCGCCGACGGGGCTGGTGGGAGGAGTACAGGGGGATCCTGCCGCCCGGACTCCTGGACCTCGCCGAGGTAGAGGACCACGGGACGAGCCTGCGGGCAGCCCACAGCATGCACATCCCCGGCCTCCTCCAGACCCTCGACCACGCACGGGAGATCCACCGCCAGGCCGTCCCGGAGATGTCGCCCCCGGAGATCGAACACCGGGTCTCGTACCGTGTGAAACGCCAGAACGTGCTCTACCGGGACCACGCCGTCCCCTACCGGGCCCTCATCCACGAGGCGGCCCTGCGGATGCGGTTCGGGAGCGCGGACGTCGCCCGAGCCCAGCTCCGGCACCTGCTGGACGTCGGCGAACGGGAGAACGTGACGATCCGGGTGATCCCCTTCTCGGCCGCGAACTACCCGGGGTCGGGCCAGTCGGTCTACTACGTGCACGGAACGGTCCCCGCCCTCGACACCGCGCAACTCGACCAGTCCCACGGGCCGGCCTTCGTCGACTGCGAGACGCACCTCGCGCAGTACCGGCTCCTCTTCGAGCGCCTCGACACCGTGGCGCTGACCCCCGCCCGTTCACGCGACCTCGTCCGCGAGATCGCCGCCGAGCTGTGAAGGACCCGACCATGACCGTCCCCACCTGGCAGACGTCCTCCTACTGCGCGCAGGGCGAGGCCTGCATCCACATCGGGACCTCGAAGGGCTCGATCGTCCTGACGGAGAGCGGCGACCCGTCCGGCACGATCCTCCGCACCACCCCCACCGCTCTGGCCGCCCTCCTCCGGAGCGTCAAGGAGGGCCGGGACCATGGCTGACACTCCCGCCGACCTCACCTGGTTCCGCGCCGCCCCCGAGGACGCCACGGGGCCCGGCCCCTGGATCGAGATCGCGTGCGGCCCCGGAGACCTGGTACACCTCCGCGAGACCGGCGCCCCCGGCACCGTCGTGACCACCACCGCGCGGAAGTGGGAGGCGTTCACCCAGGGGGTCGTGGCCGGAGAGTTCGACCACTTCGCAGAGCCCGGCAGCGAGGCGTCGACGGGCGCCTGAACGGGATCGCCTTCGTTCCCCATCTACGCCGTCGCAGCTCGGGCCGCGACGCCGGTGCGCGCTACGCCGACAGCGAGGAACTGCTCGCCGTGGCCCGCGCCCCACGGCGCGACGCCCTCCCAGGCAAGGAGCTGGCCCTCCTGCTCGCACCATGAGCTGACCCTCCTGCTCGCACCATGACCGGAGAGACCACGCAGGTTCCCGACGTGGCCACCGCATGCGGTCCGCCCGCGCGTCCACCCCGTTACGCCTGGCCGAGCGCGCGCCGGACCCGCCGGTTCGGGCGACGGCGATCCGGTTCGGGTGATGGCGATCCGGTTCGGGTGATGGCGATCCGGTTCGGGTGATGGCGATGGAAGGACGAGCGGTCGTTCGCACGAACGGGCGGGCCGCCCCTGCCTGCTGGACGTCGGGCGGCGGGCGGCGCGGCCGACATCAACACCTGAGGAGAGCGGATGGCACCGCCCCACCGAGACAGGCCTTACCCACCTGACGGCCCGTCGGCGGCGCGGCGACGTCCGGCCACCACCTCGCCGGGCTGTCCGGCACATCCACCCTCACCCCACGAGGTCGCGCCCACTACCGCTGCGGGTGACGGCATGTTCCCCCGCAGCTGCTGACGAACCGTCGCCTTGCAGCCACCGGCGCGCTCAGGGCTCTCGAACAGCGCGTACGAATGACCGGCCTCCCGTGAACGCCACAGCCGCACCCCCATCCCGTGGCCACATGCGTTGCTAGCGGTCACACCCCGTGATACACAGAGTAACCGGGCATATGCGCTCGGATCTCGAGGTGAGCCGCAGGTCAGGGCGGTCGTCCCGGTCAAACGTGCGAGATCCGGGTAAAGAGACCCGGGAAGGCGTCGTGCGAAGGCGGTTTCATCAGCGAAGATAGAGACCGGCCCGTGCCACACGGCGCGGGTCGCGAACTACCCAACAGGGGCGGTGACTTACATGATCCTGGCAGCTGAAAAGGGCGACATCACCACCATCATCGGCGGAATCGCCCCGAACTGGGGGCCGTTCGGGACCCTGGGCAACGAAGCACGCATCATGATCGAAGTGGTGATGGCGGTAGCCATCCTGCTCTGCCTCGGCATCGCGATCTGGGGTGCCGCCAAACAGCGCATCGGAGCCACGGCCCTGCGCGACACGTTCAGCGCGGAACAGGGCAAGGGCCTCATCGTGGCGGGCCTGACCGGCGTCTTCATCATCGGTTCGCTCGGGACACTGTTCACCATCGTGTACGGGATGGCCGTCTGACCAGCCGTCAGCCTGCCCGCCCAGGGGCCGCCCCCGGCCCCACCACCATCCGTCCGTCGCGCCCACCGGCAGAGGTTGCGTCCCCTGATGTCGAGTCACCACACCGCCGCAGTGCGGCAAGCAGCACAGCTACCGCCGTACTGCGCGGCACCGCAGACGACTGAGGGGGCGTACGCGGCATGAGCATGGGCGACGAGCGCGGCTACGGTGACGAACCGGGGGGGCGCACGGACGACGCGTACAGCACCCTCGGCGGGACGCGGCAGACACGGACACGGCTCCCCGGCGACGACAGCGACGGCCACGGTCGCCGGCCGCCACGCAGTTCCCGCACCCTGATCATGGTGGTGGGTGTGGTGGTCGTCCTGATCGCGGCGATCGCGTTCGCGAACCGTGGCGGTGGCGACGACGCCGCCACGGGTGGCGCAGGCGGTGCCGGCAAAAAGGCGGATGCCTCCTCGACGGCTCCCACGGGCACCGAACCGGTCCAGAGCGCCAACGGCGTCACCGCCTCGGGCTTCGCGCACGACGAGCAGGGGGCGCAGAGCGCGGCCGCGAATTACGCGGTGGCGCTGGGGTCGGCGGACATGTTCGACAAGACCAAGCGGGACGGCATCCTGCAGGTCACTCACGACCCGGTGGTCGTAGCTGGGCTTCGGGCCGATATGGACCGGGCATATTCCCCCGGCTTCCTTTCGAACGTCGGGTTGAACCAAGACGGCAGCACGCCTAGTGGTCTGAAGTTCGTATCCCGAACGATGCCCGTCGGTACCAAGGTAACGGCGCACAGCACGGACTCGGCCACTGTCGAGGTGTGGTGCACAGGACTCGTCGGCATGGCTGGTCAGGGGTCGACCAAGCCGGTGAGTGCAACCTGGTTCACCATTACCGAGAAACTCAAGTGGGTCGGGAACGACTGGAAGATCGAGTCGTCATCCCAGACGGAAGGTCCCACGCCGGTCACCAGCGACAACCAAGCCTCGACTGCCGACGACATCGCAGGCGCGGTAGACAGTTATGGAGGCTTCACCTATGCGCGGTAGCCGCCATGCCCGTACCCGTGCGCTGGCCGGGGCACTCGCCGGGCTTCCGGCAGCGGTCGTCCTGGCGCCCTCCCGCGCGTATGCGGCGCCGTCACCGACCCCGTCCCCCAGTACGAGCAGTGACCCGTGCGACCTCATCGTCGGACTGGCCAAGGACTACTGCGAGGACGGCGACAACGCCCGCTCCCGCACCGCGCCCCCCGCGACCGACAACGCCCTGGACCCCCTCTCCTCCCTCGCCCGCGGCTGTGCCGACGCCGCGTCCTGGACCGTGGGGAAGCTCAGCGAGGCCGTGGAGGCCACGGCCACCGTCGACTTCACCAACGCGACCTTCCGCCAGCAGTACGCGGTCGTCTTCGCGGCCTCCACCGTCCTCACCCTCGTCCTGTGGCTGTTCGCCGTGGCAAAGCGCGCCATCAGGGGCGTCCCGCTCACCACCGCGATCTCCGAGGCAGTCGGGTTCCTCTGGCTCACCGTCCTCGCGTCGGCCTTCACCCCCCTGATCCTGTACGTCGTCGTGTCGGCGACGGACGGCGTCACCGAGATCATCGGGGTGGCGACCGGCAGCGACTCCGACGTCTTCTTCGGATCGTTCGCCGAGGCGCTCAAGAAGGGCGACGACATCGGTGGCGGGCCGATCATGCTGATCGTCGTCTCACTCGTGTCCGTCCTGGCCGCCGGCATCCTGTGGCTGGAGCTCGTCATCCGGGCCGCCCTGCTCTACGTCGGTGCGCTCCTCGGGGTCGTCGTCTACGCCGGCCTCGTCGACAAGAACATGTGGGGCCACGTACGCCGGTGGGCGGGCATCATGATCGCCGTGATCATGGTGAAGCCGGTGATCGTCATCGTGCTCGGCCTGGCCGGCGCCCTGTCCGCGGACGACGGCCCGAACGCCATGTCCGCCGTCGTGTCCGGCCTCGCCATCATCCTGCTGGCCATCTTCGCGTCGGCCATGATCTACCGCTTCGTTCCCGGTTTCGGCGACGAGATCCAGGGCGCACGCACCAACCGCAAACAGGCCACCGACGGCTCCCAGGCCGCCGCGCTCATCAGCTCCCCGGCCGCCCTAGTCTCGCAGGGCATCAAGACCCACAGCGGACGCGGCGGTGGCGGAGAAGGCGGCGGCGGTGGCGGGGCCCGGCCCTCGAACCCGGTGAGCGGAGGCGTGGCCGCACACAGCTCCCGCAACACCGGGGGTGGCGGGTCCGCCGCGCCCTCGCCCCGCAGCGGGTCCGGGCCCACCTCCGGCACCCCCCACGGCAGCCGCTCCCCACGTGGCGGTTCAGGCAGCACAGGTAACACGAGCACAGGAGGTGGAGGGCGTTGACGACCCAGTCCCACACGATCGCGCCCCGCCGCACGTATCTCATCGGCCGCGCCCGGCCCAATGCGATCGTCGGCAAGAACCGTGAGACGGGTGAGATCGCGCTGATCATCGCCGGGGCGTTCCTCGGCATGATGAGCGGACTCCTCGTCCCCGTGCTCTCCCTGCGGATCGTGACGCTCGTCGGCTTCCCCATGCTGGCCCTGGCCGTCGTGTACATGCCCTACAAGGGCCGTACCTTCTACAAGTGGTTCGAGATCGACCGGAGCTTCAAACGCACCCTGCGGCGGGGCACGACCTACCGCTCCGCCGCCATGGAAGCCGGTGTCGGCGCCGACGGGCGTGAGGTGGAGATCGGGCCACCGCCCGGAATCGGCCGGATCAGCTGGCTGGCAGCACCGTTCGGGCCGGACGAGATCGCCGTGCTCCTGCACGCGGACCGGCGTACGGTGACCGCCGCCATCGAGATCGAGGGCCCCGGTGTCGGGCTGCGTGACAGCGAGGACCAGGAGGCGCTCGTCGACCGCTTCGGCACCCTCCTCAAGCACGTGGCCAACGGCGACGGTTTCGTGACCCGGCTCCAGATGCTGGCGCGCACCCTCCCCGCCGACCCGGACGCGCACGCCAAGGACGTCGCCCAGCGCGGCGACAGGAACGCGCCCGGCTGGCTGCGGGACTCCTACGACCAGCTCCAGTCGATGGTCTCCACCTCCAGCGAGCAGCACCGCGCCTACCTCGTCGCGTGCATGCACTACAGCCGCGACCTGGCCGCCGAGGCCAATGCCATGGCCCGAGCCATGCGCCCCCAGGGCGGACGCAAGATCGACCGGGACGCCGGGCTCGCCGTCGTCATGGCACGTGAGCTCACCGACATCTGCGCCCGCCTCGCCGAGGCCGACATCCGGGTCCGCCAGCCCCTCGGACAGAGTCGCGTGGCCTCCCTCGTGCACTCGATGTACGACCCCGACCACCCCATCGACCACATCCAGGCGATGACCAAGCGCAACGCCTGGCCGGCCGAACTGGACGCGGTCGAACCGACCTTCCTCCAGGCCAAGACCCGCGAGTCGACGACCCGCGCCCCCTGGTGCCACGCCACGGCCTGGGTGAAGGAGTGGCCGATGACCCCGGTCGGCGTCAACTTCCTGGCCCCGCTGCTCGTCCACACGCCCGACGTCATCCGTACCGTCGCCGTCTGCATGGACCTCGAGCCGACCGAGGTCGCCATCGAGCGCATGCTGACGGAGAAGACGAACGACGACGCCGAGGCCAGCCGCCAGGCCAAGATGAACCGCACCGTCGACCCGCGCGACATCGCGGCCCACGGCCGCCTCGACCAGCGGGGTGAAGATCTGGCGAGTGGCGCGGCCGGGGTCAACCTGGTGGGGTACATCACCGTGTCCTCGCGCTCCCCCGAAGCCCTCGCCCGCGACAAGCGGACGATCCGGGCCTCGGCCGGCAAGTCGTACCTGAAGCTGGAGTGGTGCGACCGGGAGCACCACCGCGCCTTCGTGAACACCCTGCCCTTCGCCACCGGTATCCGACGCTAACGAGAGGGCGGTCACGCCATGCGAGATCCGCTGTCCGCGTTGTCGGACGCCTTCACCGCCTTCCTCTTCGGGAAGGTGGAGACGACCCGGCTGCCGGTCCGCACGTCGACGGGCCAGGCCCAGGCCGTCTACCTGCCGACCGCCGCACCCGGGCTCGGCGACTCGGGCGTGATCATCGGGCGCGAGGTGTACTCCGGGAAGGGGTACATCTACGACCCGTTCCAGCTCTACGGGCAGCAGCTCCCCGCCCCGCACTGGCTGGTGCTCGGCGAGTCCGGGAACGGGAAGTCCGCCCTCGAGAAGACGTACGTACTGCGCCAGCTGCGCTTCCGGGACCGCCAGGTCGTCGTCCTGGACGCCCAGGGTGAGGACGGGGTCGGCGAGTGGAACCTCATCGCCGAGGAGCTCGGCATCACCCCGATCCGGCTGGACCCGGCGGCCGCACTGAACGACGGCATCCGGCTCAACCCGCTCGATCCGTCGATCACCACGACGGGGCAGCTCGCCCTGCTCCGCACGATCATCGAAGTAGCCATGGGCCACGGGCTCGACGAACGCTCCGGCTTCGCCCTCAAGGTCGCACACGCGTACGTCAACGAGACCATCACCGACCGTCAGCCGGTCCTGATGGACATCGTGGAGCAACTGCGCCACCCGGAACCCGAGTCCGCCGCGGCGATGAACGTCGACATAGACGACGTCCGGGCCTGGGGTCTGGACGTCGCCCTCGTCCTGGACCGGCTGGTCGACGGTGACCTGCGCGGTATGTTCGACGGCCCCACGACGATCGGCATCGACCTCGACGCCCCGCTGATCGTCTTCGACCTGTCCCACATCGACCGCAACTCCATCGCGATGCCGATCCTGATGGCCATCGTCGGCGTGTGGCTGGAACACACCTGGATCAGGCCCGACCGGAAGAAGCGCATCTTCCTGGTCGAGGAGGCCTGGCACATCATCAACTCGCCGTTCGTGGCCCAGCTCTTCCAGCGCCTGCTCAAGTTCGGACGGCGACTCGGGCTGTCGTTCGTGGCGGTCGTCCACCACCTCAGCGACGTCGTCGACGGCGCCGCTGCGAAGGAGGCGGCGGCCATCCTGAAGATGGCCTCCACCCGCACGATCTACGCGCAGAAGGCCGACGAGGCCAGAGCGACCGGCAAGGTCATCGGCCTGCCCAGGTGGGCTGTGGAGATCATCCCGACCCTGACCCCGGGCATCGCCGTCTGGGACGTCAACGGCAACGTGCAGGTCGTCAAACACCTGATCACCGAGGCCGAACGCCCGCTGGTCTTCACCGACCGGGCGATGACCGAGGGATCGGCCCCGGACCTGCTCCCCGAGGACGTACGGGCCGCGGAACTGGAGGCGGAACAGCGAGCGGCACGGATCGAGCACCAGCAACGGCTGAACGACTCCTCCCGGTCAACGGTGGCATGACATGGCGCGCCAGGCACCTTCCGGTACGGGACGCACCGGCGAGAGCGGCGGAATCCCGGACGGTCTGCTGATCGGGCTGCTGGCCTTCCTGTTCGGGCTCACCGTCCTGGCGTGGACGGCCACGGGCCTGGCCGGGCTCTTCGCGCACGGGGCCTGGCCCGACGGCGTCACCTTCACCCGCACGCCCCTGGCGCTGCGCGCACTGGCCGTCGAGCCACAGGACCTGCCGGGGGCCTGGCCCGACACACCGGCGGGCTCCCTCTCCGGGTACGGCCTGTTCTGGGGACTCTTCATCGGCGAGTTGATGATCCTGCTGGTGCTCACGGTGTTCACGATCGGCGTGGTGGCCAGGTGGCGCCTCGTCCGGAGGAAGAAGCGCGACGACGCGCAGGAGTACGCGGCCCGACCGCAACCCGCACGGACCCACGAGCCCGAACCCCCACGGCCCCCGGAGCCCGAATCCGCACGGACCCAGGAGCCGCATCCCGTGGGCGGCCCCGAAGCGGCATACGCGCGTGGGCCCGAGCGGCACCCGGAGCCGGAGTACGGACCCGCGCCGGCACGCCCCACGGTCACGTACCCCGCGGTCGTGCCCCCTTCCTTCACCGAAGCGGCCCTCGCCTCGCCACCCGACCGGCCTTCACCCGCGCCTGCCGCACCCGCCTCTCCCCAGCCCGCCTACGCCGACGGGCCGGCCTCGCTCGTGCCGTCCCCCCGTACCCCGCTCCTCGTCTACGGCGCCGCGTCCACACGCCGGCCCACCGTCGTGCGGGCCGTCCGGGACGCCGAAGGGGCCGTCCTCGTCGTCACCTCGGATCCGACGGTCTGGGCCGAGACGAAGGACGCCCGAGGCAAGCTCGGCCCGGTCCTCGTCTACGACCCCGGCCATCTCTGCGACACCCCGGCCCGGCTCCACTGGTCCCCCACCGCCGGCTGTGAGGACCCCGTCACGGCGGCGGCACGCGCGGAGGCGCTCCTCACCCCGGTCCGCCCGCTCGCCAGAACCGACACGGCCGTCGTCGACACGGCCCGGACCCTCCTGCAGTGCTGGCTGCACGCCGCCGCGGTGGACGGACGCCCCTTCCGGCAGGTCCACCGCTGGGCCTCCGGCGGCAGCGCCCACGAACCGGTACGCCTGCTCCGCACACATCCCAAGGCCGCGTCCGGGCTCGCCGGGCTCCTGGAGTCCGCGCTGACCGCCTATCCCGAACGCCGGGAGGTCGCCCAGGAGCTGACCGTCCGGGCGTTCGCGGCGCTCTCCTCGGTCCACATCCGCGAGGCCTGCACGCCCAACCGCACCGATGCGCTCGCGCTGGCATCTTTCGCGGACGAAGGGGGAACGCTCTACGTGGTGGGTGAGTCCATCGAGGATCCGCGTCACCACCCCGGTGCGATGCCCCTGCTCACCGCACTCGCCTCGCACGTGGTCGAGCACGGCCGCCGCATGGCCGCACGGTCAACCGACGGTCGGCTCGACCCACCAATGACGCTCGTCCTCGACGACATCGCCGCCGTGGCGCCACTCGCCCAGCTCCCCGAACTCCTGGCCGCCGGCCAGACCCACGGCCTCCCCACACTGGCCCTCCTCCGCTCCCGGGAACAGGCGAGGTCCCGCTGGCGGGAGCACCTGCCCGCTCCGCCCTGATCTCAGTGACCCCGCGCCGGGGCACACATCGACGTCGGACGCTCTCGATGCCTCTCCGTAGGAGATCACTCGGACTCGCTCAGGGATCCGGGCGGTGCCCACCGCGGTGACTGTGCGGCACGGTCATTCCGCAGGGCCTGGATGAGCCAGGGGTACACCGGGACCAGGTCCGGTACGACCTGCCAGCCGTTGACGATCCACACCAGCCGCCAGTACCGGTCCACCTGGGGATCGTGTGCCTCATCGAACTTCTG
Organism: Streptomyces sp. NPDC005899; assembly: GCF_040629645.1. NCBI lineage: Bacteria > Bacillati > Actinomycetota > Actinomycetes > Kitasatosporales > Streptomycetaceae > Streptomyces > Streptomyces sp. NPDC005899. The sequence goes on from NZ_JBEXWB010000068.1 coordinate 20,106, forward strand.
GGCCATCCAGTGCCGGAATTCCGTGTCAGGGGTGCGCGCGAGCACCTCGGCGAAACGGTGCACGAGGTCGTCGATGACGGCCGCGCCGCTGTCGCTGCGCGGGTCGATGCCCGACTCCACGGCCTCGGCCACCTTCCGACGGGTGAACCGCATCAGGTCCTCGCCGGCAGCCCGTTCGATGCCGAACGGACGCCCGGCGGCCTGACGTACGGCAGCCCGGCGCATTCGGGCACGGAAATCCTCGTCGCCGACCAGTTCGGCGAGCTCCACCCACGCGGCGACCTGCTCGCCGGCCGGGTCATCGGGGAGGTCGGGGGTGGCAGCGCGAACCATGGCCGCTGCGGCCGGGTCGGCATCCCCCGTGCCGAAGGTGCCATCGATGAAGTCGTCCATCAGACGTCGGCGTTCCTCGCCGGAAAGCTGCGTGAGCCTGTGCATGAGTTTGGTCTCCTCCGGACTGGACCCGCGTCCGGCCACGACTCGCAGAACGCTCCGCCGCAGTCGCAGTACCCGGATCTGGACGTCCATGGCGTCGGCGTGCGCCGCGGCGACCTCCGCCATCGAGAGCTCGCGGTCCAGTACACGTCGGATCGTGGCCAGGTCCAGACCCAGCTCGCGCAGGGTGCGGAGGAGTTCCAGACGAAGCAGTGCGTCGAGGTCGTAGAGCCGATAACCGGCCGGACTACGGGTGGTCGGCGCTACCACCCCCGAATCGGAGTAGAACCGTATGGTCCTCACGGACAAGCCGGTCCGTCGGGAAAGCTCCCCGATCGAGTAGAGGGTCGTAACGTCCATGTCCCCCACCGTGGGGTCTCCAGTCACTGGAGACTCAAGGCCATTTCCGAGCCGGGACCCGACCGGGACTTCCACCGAGGTACTGAAACATGCGTCGCATGCTCTCCGCCGACCCCAGGATGAAACGCGGCACGCCTTGCACGCGCTGGGCGAGCGAGGCAGCGACATGCGACACCGCTCGCCGGCGGCCCACGGCTACGAGCCCTCGGACCCGATCTTCCGGTGCCCGGCCGCCCGTCGCCGGACCTCGTACTCCAGCTCCTGGGACGTCGGGTCCCCCGGCACGGCCTCCGTCCGCCCTGACCGGACGAAACCGGCCCGGCGGTACACGGCCGCCGCCCGGGGATTGTCCTCGTGCACGTAGAGCCGCACCCGGTCGATCCGCGGATCGGTCAACGAGAACGACCAGTCGACCGCCTCCCGGAGCAGCGCGTCGACCACCCCTCGGCCCCGGTCCTGCGGCCGGACGAACACGGCGACCACATGCGTCTGGTCGCTCTCCGGGGGACAGCCGAAGCGGACGGCCTCGTCCGCCGCCCGCTCCACCACCACGGACACCGTGCCCACGAGGGTCCCGTCCGGCGCCTCAGCGACGAACTGACGGGACGACGAACCCTCGGCCGCGGCATCCGTGCGGCCCTGCCAGAAGGCGTCAGGCCGCCTCACCGCGTCCGCATAGGCCTCCAGGAACGCGACGGGGGCGGCAGGGTCCTGGAGCGCCTCCAACCTCAGCAGCCGGGCCTTCTGCCAGTCCTCGCTCCGCACGGGACGCACTGTGTAGTCCATCCATCGATGGTCCCCGCCGCACGGCACGCCTACAAACCGGTTTCCGCAGCGGGGCACCGCACCCCGGCGCCACTGGCCGTCACTCCGGCTCGTGACGCGGTGCGGCAGCCGGCGCCTCATGGAATCACCGGGCCGTGCCGTGAACGCAGAAAAGCCCCGTGCCACAAGGGCACGGGGCTTTCCCGGAATAATTGTTCGGCGGCGTCCTACTCTCCCACAGGGTCCCCCCTGCAGTA
>NZ_JBEXWB010000069.1:0-21912 GCF_040629645.1 Streptomyces sp. NPDC005899
GGCGCGCGGGCGCGCGGGGGCCTTGCGGTCCCGGTGCGCCCGCTCCCCATCCAGGGCCCGGAAACCGCCTGACTCTCCGCATCACACAAGCAACATGGGGTGAGGACCGAGGGCTCCGCGTGTGAGCCCACGCATAGGACGCACGTCACTTACGAAGACGGATAGTTGACCCATAACGGGCAATACACCATGCCCCAAAACGGACATCGAGGCATGAACAGCTCCCTGTTCCACTACCCGGCTTCGTACGTCACACCTTTGCCACGCCATTTTGCTGCCGCTAAGAATTGCATCTGTCCCCGACGGAGATGCGCCCCGGCGCTTCCGTCCGCGTCCTCGCCGAGGACTCCTGCTATTCGAAGAGGTACGACTGCATGTCTGTCTCCCGCATCACCAGCCGTAACCGTCGTCTGAACAAGGCGCAGAAGCTCTCCGTCGCGGGTGTTTCCACCCTGGCCGCCGCCGCCCTCGCGTTCTCGCTCGTCCCGGACGACGCCGCGGCGACGACCGAGCCGCAGGCCGCCGCCGGCGCCCCCGTCGTCTTCGCCGGTACGGCGCAGACCAAGGACATCCGGGCCAGCGTCATCGAACAGCACTCCACCGCCGAGCAGCTGGTGAAGGCCGCCGACGCGGCCAAGGCCAAGGCCGCCGACAAGGCCGAGAAGAAGGCCGAGGCCGTTGCCGAGGCCAAGAGCAAGGCAGCCGCCGAGAAGAAGGCCGAGGCCGCGGCCGACGCGAAGAAGCGCTCCGCCGAGAAGGCCAGCCGCGCGGCCACCCGCAAGCCGGTCTTCGCCGACAACCTCGACGGCTGGATACGCGAGGCCCTGTCGATCATGCACGAGAAGAAGATCCCCGGCACGTACGAGGGCCTGCACCGCAACATCATGCGCGAGTCCAGCGGTAACCCGCGTGCCATCAACAACTGGGACATCAACGCGATCAACGGCATCCCGTCGAAGGGCCTGCTGCAGGTCATCAAGCCGACCTTCGACTTCTACCACGTCAACGGCACGAAGCACGACCAGTACGACCCGGTCGCCAACATCACCGCCGCCGCCAACTACGCGGCGGACAAGTACGGCTCGATCGACAACGTCGACAGCGCGTACTGAGCGACACACCGAGTCAGGCCTGGCAGAGCAGCCGACCCGCCGGTCCGCAGCGTCGCGTGACCGGCCGGCACATGCCGAAGGGCGGCACCCCGCGGGGTGCCGCCCTCGGGCGTCTCCGGGTCCGGTCCAGGCCCCGGGCGCGCTACTTGCGCATCACCTCGGGCTCGTGGCGGCGCAGCATCCGCGACACCGCGACGAACAGCACGACGCTCATGAAGAGCATGACCGCGATGTTGATCCCCCACTGACCGGCCGTGTGCTCCCACAGCGGGTCGAGGTCCCCCGGCTTCTCCGGGTCCCACGGCGGCATGAGGTGGGCGAGGTCGAGCGTTGTCCCGGCCGCGGCCACCGCCCAGCGCGACGGCATCAGCCAGGCGAACTGCTCCAGCCCGGGCGATCCGTAGACCTGGAAGAGCACGCCGGTGAAGACGACCTGGACGATGGCGAACATGACGAGCAGCGGCATGGTCTTCTCGGCGGTCTTCACCAGCGCGGAGATCAGCAGGCCGAACATCATCGAGGTGAACCCGAGCACGATGATCGACAGGCAGATCTCCACGGCGGGGGGCATGAACAGGCCCTCCTCCGGCAGCTTCCGGGTGGAGAAGCCGATCCCGCAGATGATGACGCCCTGGAACGCGGTGATCACACCGAGGACGATGACCTTGGAGAGCAGGTAGGCGGAGCGTGACAGGCCGGTGGCCCGCTCCCGCTCGTAGATCACCCGCTCCTTGATCAGTTCCCGTACGGAGTTGGCCGCGGCGGCGAAGCACATGCCGACCGCGAGGATCAGCATGATGGTCCCGGCCTTGCCGTTGAACCGCGAGGGCGGCTCGGGCTCCGCGAGGCCGAACTCCGCGGGGATGACCACGCTCACGACGCCGAGCACGGCCGGCAGGAGCACCATCAGCAGGAGGAACCCCTTGTCGGACGCGATCACCGAGACGTAGCGGCGCATCAGTGTCCACAGCTGGGCCGCCCAGCCGGACGGCTTCGGCGGGCGCATCTGCTGGGGCGAGGGCATGTGGACGGGCTGCGCGGCCACGGCGTCGATGTCCGCGGCGTACATCTGGTAGTGCTGCGAGCCGCGCCAGCGGCCCGCCCAGTCGTAGTCGCGGTAGTTCTCGAACGCGGAGAAGACGTCGGCCCAGCTGGTGTAGCCGAAGAAGTTCAGCGCTTCCTCGGGCGGCCCGAAGTAGGCGACGGAGCCGCCGGGAGCCATCACCAGGAGCTTGTCGCAGATGGCCAGCTCCGCCACGGAGTGCGTGACCACCAGGACGGTGCGGCCGTCGTCGGCGAGGCCGCGCAGCAGCTGCATGACGTCGCGGTCCATACCCGGGTCGAGGCCCGAGGTCGGCTCGTCCAGGAAGATGAGCGAGGGCTTGGTCAGCAGTTCGAGGGCCACGGAGACCCGCTTGCGCTGGCCTCCGGAGAGCGAGGTGACCTTCTTGTCCTTGTGGATGTCGAGCTTGAGCTCGGCGAGGACCTCGTGGATCCGGGCGGTGCGCTCGGCCTCCGTGGTGTCCGCGGGGAAGCGGAGCTTGGCCGCGTAGCGCAGGGCCTTGGTGACCGTGAGTTCCTTGTGCAGGATGTCGTCCTGCGGGACGAGGCCGATGCGCTGGCGCAGCTCGGCGAACTGCTTGTACAGGTTCCTGTTGTCGTAGAGGACGTCGCCCTGGTTGGCGGGCCGGTAGCCGGTGAGCGCCTTGAGCAGGGTGGACTTGCCGGAGCCCGACGGGCCGATGACCGCGATCAGCGACTTCTCGGGGACGCCGAAGGAGACGTCCTTGAGGATGTCCTTGCCCCCGTCGACCGTCACCGTCAGGTGGCGGGCCGAGAAGGAGACCTCACCGGTGTCGACGAACTCTTCCAGGCGGTCCCCGACCAGCCGGAAGGTCGAGTGACCGACACCCACGATGTCGTTCGGGCCGATGAGGGCGGAGCCGGACTTGCTGAGCGGCTGCCCGTTGACGTACGTCCCGTTGTGGGACCCCAGGTCCCGGATCTCGAAGCGGCCGTCGGGCGTCGCACGGAATTCGGCGTGCAGCCGCGAGACCTGGAGGTCGGAGACGACCAGCTCGTTCTCCAGCGCGCGGCCGATGCGCATGACGCGGCCGAGGTCCAGCCGGTAGAACGTGGTGGGGCTGCGGTCGCCGTGGACCGGGGGCGTCCCCGCACCGCCGGGCCCGCCCGCCCCGGGCACCGGGGAGGGGCCGCCCTGCTGGTGCGGTACGGGCGGCCGGTACGCCTGCTGCTGCGGCGGCCCCTGCTGCCAGGGTGCCTGCTGCTGCGGTGCCGGGGCCTGCGGGCCGGGGGCACCGCCCTGGTACGGCTGCTGCGGCGCGGGCGCCTGCCGTGCCCCGGCCGCGGGTCCGCCCGGGACCCCGGCACCGGCCGCGGCGCCGAGGCTCAGCCGCGGCCCGTCGGTGGCGTTGCCCAGGTGCACCGCGGTGCCCGCGCCGATCTCCATCTGCTGGATCCGCCGGCCCTGCACGTACGTGCCGTTGGTGCTGCCGTGGTCCTCGATGGACCAGCCGCGGCCGTTCCAGCTGATCGTGGCGTGGCGCCACGACACCCGTGCGTCGTCGATCACGAGGTCGCCCTGCGGATCACGTCCGAGGGTGTACGGCCTGGACGGATCGAGCGTCCAGGACCTTCCATTCAATTCCAGTACGAGTTCCGGCACTCCGCGCCCCACTAGTTGTCCCCCGTGATGCCCCCGTTGCAAGGAGCCTAGGGATGCTGAACATCGTGGGGAACTATTCCAGGACCGGTCCCGGAACGGAAAGCCGGGCGACGTGAAGAGCACGCGGAGGCCTCGCCGCCCGCCGCGTGGCCCCGCCGATACCGGTGCGGAGTGCCCGCAACCGGGGCAGCCCGCTCCCGGCGTCCGTGCGGCGGCCGCGGTCCCGTACCGCCTGTCCGCCACTCGGGACGGGCTTCGGCGGCCCCGCGCCCGGCCTATACGGTGGGTTCCACCATGAGCGCATCCCAGCCCCCTCAGTCACCGCGGTCCCCTGAGCTCCCCGAGTCCCCTCAGGGCCCGGAGACGCCCACGCTTCTCGTCAAGATCTTCGGCAAGGACCGGCCGGGCATCACCGCCGGGCTCTTCGACACCCTGGCCGCCTACGCCGTCGACGTCGTGGACATCGAGCAGGTCGTCACGCGCGGCCGCATCGTCCTGTGCGCCCTCGTGACCTCCCCGGCCGCGGGCGGTACGAGCGAGGGCGACCTCCGGGCGACCGTGCACAGCTGGGCGGAGTCGCTGAGGCTCCAGGCCGAGATCATCTCCGGCACGGGTGACAACCGGCCCCGTGGCGTCGGCCGCTCCCACGTCACCGTGCTGGGTCACCCCCTGACCGCGGAGAGCACGGCGGTCATAGCGTCCCGGATCACCGAGAGCGGCGGGAACATCGACCGCGTCTTCCGGCTCGCCAAGTACCCCGTCACCGCGGTCGAGTTCGCGGTGTCGGGCACCGGGACGGAGGAGCTGCGGACCGCTCTCGCGGTGGAGGCCGCCAAGATCGGCGTCGACATCGCCGTCGTGTCGGCGGGGCTCAGCCGCAGGGCCCAGCGGCTGGTCGTGATGGATGTCGATTCCACGCTCATCCAGGACGAGGTCATCGAGCTCTTCGCGGCGCACGCCGGCTGCGAGGACAAGGTCGCCGAGGTGACCGAGCAGGCGATGCGCGGCGAGCTGGACTTCGAGCAGTCCCTGCACGCCCGCGTGGCACTGCTCGCGGGACTCGACGCCTCGGTGGTGGACAAGGTACGGGCGGAGGTCCGGCTCACCCCGGGCGCGCGCACCCTGATCCGCACGCTGAAGCGGCTGGGCTACCAGGTCGGCGTGGTCTCGGGCGGCTTCACCCAGGTCACCGACGACCTGAAGGAGCGCCTGGGGCTGGACTTCGCCTCCGCCAACACCCTGGAGATCGTCGACGGCAGGCTCACCGGGCGGGTCGTGGGCGACATCGTGGACCGGGCCGGAAAGGCCCGCCTGCTGCGCAGTTTCGCGGAGCAGGCGGGGGTGCCGCTGGCGCAGACGGTGGCGATCGGTGACGGGGCGAACGACCTGGACATGCTGAACACGGCCGGGCTGGGTGTGGCGTTCAACGCGAAGCCGGTGGTCCGCGAGGCGGCCCACACGGCGGTGAACGTGCCCTTCCTGGACACCGTGCTGTACCTGCTCGGCATCACCCGCGAGGAGGTCGAGGCCGCCGACGGCCTGGTCGACTGAGCGCGCCGTACGCACGAGGGCCCCGGCACAGCGCGCTGTGCCGGGGCCCTCGTGCGTGGACGTGGCGGGTGGTTCGGCGGGGTCCTCCGAAGCGGGAGCTACCTCAGTCGATCGGGGTCCAGTACTCGACGAGGGTGCCCACGCCGTGCTCCAGGCTCTTCCACGGGCCGGAGAACTCGACGACCGCGTAGGCGGCGGTGGGGAAGCCGTCCTTGGTCATCCGGGCCAGCGCGTCCCCCTCGCCGCGGCCGGAGAGGGCGTCGGCCACTCCGTGCATGCCCGGGTTGTGCCCGATGACCAGGAGGTTCCGCACCTCGTCGGGCGTCTCCTCGAACAGGGCGATCAGTTCGCCGATGGAGGCTTCGTACAGCCTCTCCTCGTACACGGTCTTCGGGCGCTGCTCGAACTCGTGGACGGCGAGCTTCCAGGTCTCGCGGGTCCTGACGGCGGTCGAGCAGAGTGCCAGGTCGAAGACGGTGCCGGAGTCGGCGAGCTTGCGGCCGGCGACGGGGGCCTCTTTGCGGCCGCGCTCGGCCAGCGGCCGCTCGTGGTCGGACTGCTGCGACCATTCCGCCTTGGCGTGCCGGAGAAGGACGATCCTGCGAGGTGTGTCGGCGCTCATACACCTCAGCTTCGCACGAATTGCGCGTCCGGGCGCAGGGTGTTGACGTGCTCGTCCGGTGCGGGGGTGGAAGCCGTGCGACGTGCCGGTGTCCGGCTCGGGGCGGTCGGGCGGGCAGCGGCTCCGCTCGGGCGGGCGATCTTCGACGCACCCGCGGGGTGGCGCTCGCGCACCGCCGGGGAGCGGTGCGGGCTCAGGCGGCGAGCAGGTCCAGGAGGCGCCCCAGAAGCCGTCCGACGGCGGGATCACCGGCCGCGGCCTGCGCCTGCCCCGGGCCCGCGATCAGCAGGAGGAGCGCGGCGAAGGCGAGCGCGGGCAGCACGACGGCCCACCAGGGCAGCCGGATCTCGACGGTGTCCGGGGCCGCGCGGTGGGTCCGGGTCTGTGTACGGGCCGACATGTCCGCCTCCGTGGGTCCTCGGCTGTGTTACCGGGAATCTACGGAACGGCGCGGGGCGGTTCCATCCGGTGACCCACCCGGTCGACCCTGAACCTGCCCCCCTAGGGGACAGGGGGGCCAGCCCCACCATCGAGGGGTCAGGGGGAGGCGATCGTGGCGATCACACCGATGATCACCGAGATGAGGAGCATCGCCCCGAACACGAGGAGAAGCTTCTTCTGGCCGTTCTGGGGATGCGGATCGAGCACTGGCATGGGCCCAGTCTCGCATCTCAGCATTCGTCCTCGATCGTCCGGTCCCGCCCGGCGAGTACCCCCGCCGCCATCTGCGGGACCATGAGGCCCGCCATCAGCGCGATGGGCAGGCCCCAGCCGCCGCTGTGCTGGTACAGCACGCCGACGAGGAGCGGGCCGGGGATGGAGATCAGATAGCCGGTGGACTGGGCGAAAGCCGAGAGCCTGACCACTCCCGCGCCCGTGCGCGACCGCATCCCGATCATGGTGAGGGCGAGCGGGAAGGCGCAGTTCGCGACCCCCAGCAGGAGCGCCCAGAGCCAGGCGCCGCCCGCGGGGGCCAGGTAGAGACCCGCGTAGCCGAGGAGGCCGCAGCCTCCCAGGACGAGGACGATCGGCCCCTGGTTCCGCAGCCGGGCCGCCACCCGGGGGATGACGAAGGCGAGGGGCACGCCCATCGCCATGGTCACGGCCAGCAGGACGCCGGCGGTCCCCGCCGAGAGGCCCGCGTCGCGGAAGATCTGGGGCATCCAGCCCATGGTGATGTAGGCGGCCGTGGCCTGGAGGCCGAAGAAGCAGGCGAGGGCCCAGGAGGTGCGGCTGCGCGTGATCCTGAGGGCGGCCGCCGGCCGCGGCTGCTCCGCCGCCTTCCCGGAAGCGTCGCCGCGCTCCCGTACGAGCGGGAGCCAGGGCACGACGGCGACGACGGCCAGTGCCGCCCAGACGGCGAGGCCCGTCTGCCAGCTGCCGCCCAGCGCGTCGGTCATGGGCACGGTCAGGGCGGCGGCGAGCGCGGTGCCGAGGGCCAGTGCCATCGAGTAGAGCCCGGTCATGCTGCCGACCCGGTCGGGGAACCAGCGCTTGACGATGACGGGCATGAGGACGTTGCTGACCGCGATGCCCATCAGGGCGAGGGCGCTGGCGGCGAGGAAACCGGCCGTGCCGCCGGCGAAGGGGCGGATCAGCAGGCCGGCCGCGATGGCGGCCATGCCCGCGCAGACGATGGCGCCCGGCCCGAACCGGCGGGCGAGCCGGGGCGCCATGAAGCCGAAGAGGGCGAAGCAGAACGGCGGCACGGACGTGAGGACTCCGGCGACGCTGCCGCTCATGTGCATCCCGTCCCTGACCTCTTCGAGGAGGGGGCCGAGGCTGGTGATGGCGGGCCGCAGGTTGAGTGCGGCCAGGACGAGACCGACGGTGACCAGGCGCGGCAGCCACGGGGCGGGGCCGGCGGCGGGGGCGGGCGGGTGCGCGGCGCGGGTGGGCGCCGGGCTCAGGGTCGGGGTCTCGTCGTGGGGCATGAGCCCCATCATAGAATCATGGGATGATTAGTTGTCCACTTCCCGTTCCTCCCGCCTGAGAGAATCCGGCACACGCTTCACGGATCCGAACAAGGAGCACCATGGCGCTGACGTCCCCGCGGCGTTCGGCTCTCGCCGACCAGGTGATTGCCCAGCTGAGGAACCAGATCACATCGGGCGAATGGCCGGTGGGCTCGCGCATCCCCACCGAGCCCGAGCTCGTGGAACAGCTGGGGGTCGCCCGCAACACGGTCCGTGAGGCGGTCCGCGCGCTGGCACACAACGGGCTGCTGGACATCCGCCAGGGCTCGGGCACGTACGTGGTGGCGACGAGCGAGCTGGCCGGCGTGATGCAGCGCCGGTTCGCGGACGCCGACCCCCGCCACGTGGCCGAGCTGCGCTCCACCCTGGAGTCGTCGGCGGCCCGGCTCGCCGCCCTGCGGCGCACGGACCGGGACCTGCGGCAGCTGGACGCGCTGATGGCGCAGCGCGAGGCCACCTGGGCCGCCGGGGACGCCGAGGCATTCGTGGCCGCCGACGCGACACTGCACCTGGCCGTGGTCGCCGCCTCCCACAACGACGTGCTGACCGAGCTCTACGCCGACCTCAACGACCTGCTCCGCGACTACCTGCGCGAGGACGTCGGGCCCGAGCTGCGGCCGGAGCAGTACATGGACCACGCGCGCCTCGTCGAGGCGATCCGGTCGGGCGACGCGGAGGCGGCGGCCGCGGAGGCGGCGAGCCACGCGCTGAACTGCCTGCGGGAGCGCACCTGAGGGCGCGGCCCCGGCGCGGTGTCAGCCGGCGCGGTGGCTGACCCAGGCGGAGCCGACCTCCTTCCAGCACCGGTCCTCGAGCCTGACGGTGGCGCCCGGCCGCACCGCGACCGGTTCGCCGTCCGCGTCCACGTCCCACCAGCGGGCGCACTCGGTGTGGAGCTGGACGTGGTCGGTGGAGGGGTAGGCGTTGTGGCAGTAGGCGACCACCCGGGAGCCCACGACCGATGTGCGGCATTCGGCACCCGAGGGTTCGGGAGCCTTGGCGGCGGGTGCCGCGACCCCGCTCCCGGCCCGGTCGGCCGCGCTCACCGCGACCGGGGCGAGGAGCCCCGCCACGGCCGCGGCCGCCGCGGCCCAGGTCCTGCGGCGCGCGGAGCCCGGGGTCCGGGTCCGGGTCCGGCGATGTGTGGAGCGCACGGCGGTCTCCTCCCCACAGCCTGACCAGAAGTCCGGTTCCTCCACATTCTGCGGTGGAACGGCCCGCTTTTCGACTCGAGACGCCGCGCCGGCCGGACCCGGGACGCACGACGGCCGCGTACGGCCCCGGTGAGGGGCGGTACGCGGCCGTACGTCCGCGCGTGGGAGGTCAGGGACCCGTGTCCGCGCGTGGGAGGTCAGGCACCCATCATGTGCACGCCGCCGTCGACGTGGATGATCTCGCCGGTCGTCTTCGGGAAGAAGTCCGAGAGCAGCGCGACGACACCGCGGCCGGCCGGCTCGGGGTCGGCCATGTCCCACTCCAGCGGCGAGCGGTGGTTCCACACGTCCGCGAGATCGCCGAAGCCCGGGATGGACTTGGCGGCCATCGAGCCGAGCGGTCCGGCCGAGATCAGGTTGCAGCGGATGCTGTCCTTGCCGAGGTCACGGGCGAGGTAGCGGGAGGTGGCCTCCAGCGCGGCCTTGGCCGGGCCCATCCAGTCGTACTGGGGCCAGGCGAACTGCGCGTCGAAGGTCAGACCGACGATCGAGCCGCCGTCCGCCATCAGCGGCTTGCATGCCATGGCCAGCGACTTCAGGGAGAACGCCGAGACGTGCATCGCGGTGGCGACCGACTCGAAGGGGGTGTTCAGGAAGTTCCCGCCGAGCGCGTCCTGCGGCGCGAAGCCGATGGAGTGCACGACGCCGTCCAGCGACCCGAGCTCGTCCCTGACGAGGCCCGCGAGCCGGTCGAGGTGCTCGTCGTTCGTCACGTCGAGCTCGATGACCTTGGCGGGCTTCGGGAGCTTCCTGGCGATGCGCTCGGTCAGCGTCGGCCGGGGGAAGGCCGTCAGGATGATCTCGGCGCCCTGCTCCTGGGCCACCTTGGCGGTGTGGAACGCGATGGACGACTCCATCAGCACACCCGTGATGAGGATGCGCTTGCCGTCGAGGATTCCGCTCATGGTGATCAGTGACCCATGCCCAATCCGCCGTCAACGGGAATGACGGCTCCAGTGATGTACGACGCGTCGTCGGACGCGAGGAAGCGCACCGCGGCGGCGATCTCGGCGGGCTGCGCGTAGCGGCCCAGCGGCACCTGCGACACGATGCCCTTGCGCTGCTCGTCGGTGAGCACCTGGGTCATGTCGGTGTCGACGAACCCGGGTGCGACGACGTTGAACGTGATGTTCCGTGAACCGAGCTCGCGGGCCAGCGACCGGGCGAAGCCGACCAGGCCCGCCTTGGACGCGGCGTAGTTGGCCTGTCCGGCCGAGCCGAGGAGGCCGACGACGGAGGAGATCAGGACGACCCGGCCCTTCTTCGCGCGCAGCATCCCGCGGTTGGCCCGCTTGACGACGCGGAAGGTGCCGGTGAGGTTGGTGTCGAGCACGGACGTGAAGTCGTCCTCCGACATCCGCATCAGCAACTGGTCCTTGGTGATGCCGGCGTTGGCGACCAGCACCTCCACCGGGCCGTGCTTCTCCTCGATCTCCTTGTAGGCCTGCTCCACCTGCTCGGTGTCCGTGATGTCGCACCGGACCGCGAGAACACCGGCTTCGGTGAGCACCTGCGGCGGCTCGCCGGAGCGGTGGGTGATGGCGACCTTGTCGCCGTTGTCTGCGAAGGCGCGGGCGATGGCGAGGCCGATGCCCCGGTTTCCTCCGGTGACGAGAACCGAGCGGCTCAACGGATCACCCTTTCCTAGACGGTGCGGTACGTCGAAAACCTATCGGTACCACCGGCCGCACAGGGAATCGGCCTCCGACAGTGGCTCCGGCGCGGCACTGTCGGGTTCCTACAGCGGTACGTTCCGGCCGACGGCGGGCCGGGTGGCGGCGGGTTCCGCCGGCGGCCCGCCGTCCCCGTGGAGCCGGGCCGCGAACCGGTAGCCGCCCGGTGACCGTCCGCTCCGTGATTCACTGCCAGGACCGTCAAAGGAGGGGAGCCCTTCGTGGCCCACGAGGTAGATCAGTCGTTCCTGGCGCTCCCGCTGCGCGCCCTCGCCGACGCGGCACTCGCGCGCGCGCGTGCCCTCGGCGCCGTACACGCCGATTTCCGGTGCGAGCGGGTGCGCGACGCGTCCTGGCGGCTGCGCGACGCCCGGCCCTCCGGCACGTCGGACACCACGGACCTCGGGTACGCGGTGCGCGTGGTGCACGGCGGGGCGTGGGGGTTCGCCTCCGGGGTGGACCTCACCATGGACGCCGCGGCGAAGGTGGCCTCCCAGGCCGTCGCCATGGCGAAGCTGTCGGCGAAGGTGATCGCGGCGGCGGGTTCCGACGAGCGCGTCGAGCTGGCGGACGAGCCGGTGCACGGGGAGCGGACCTGGGTGTCGGCGTACGAGGTCGACCCGTTCTCCGTACCCGACGAGGAGAAGGCGGCGCTGCTCGCCGAGTGGAGTGCCCGGCTGCTCGCGGCGGACGGGGTGGCCCACGTGGACGCCTCGCTGATGACCGTCCACGAGAACAAGTTCTACGCGGACACGGCCGGTACGGTGACCACGCAGCAGCGGGTCCGGGTCCATCCGCAGCTGACCGCCGTGGCCGTCGACGGCACGACGGGTGAGTTCGACTCGATGCGGACGATCGCGCCGCCGGCGGGCCGGGGCTGGGAGTACCTGACCGGCACCGGGTGGGACTGGGACGCCGAACTGGAGCGGATCCCCGGTCTGCTCGCCGAGAAGATGCGGGCGCCCGGCGTCGAGGCGGGGACGTACGACCTGGTCGTCGACCCGTCCAACCTGTGGCTGACCATCCACGAGTCGATCGGCCACGCCACCGAGCTGGACCGGGCGCTGGGCTACGAGGCGGCGTACGCCGGCACCTCGTTCGCCACGTTCGACCAGCTGGGGAAGCTGGCGTACGGCTCCCCCGTCATGAACGTGACCGGTGACCGGATCGCCGAGCACGGCCTCGCGACGGTCGGCTACGACGACGAGGGCGTCGAGGCCCAGTCCTGGGACCTGGTGAGGGAGGGCACGCTGGTCGGCTACCAGACGGACCGGCGCATCGCGAAGCTGACGGGCCTCGGCCGCTCCAACGGCTGCGCCTACGCCGACTCGCCCGGCCACGTCCCCGTGCAGCGCATGGCGAACGTGTCGCTGCGGCCGGATCCGGGCGGGCTCTCCACCGAGGACCTGATCGGCGGGGTGGAACGCGGGATCTACGTGGTCGGCGACCGGTCCTGGTCCATCGACATGCAGCGCTACAACTTCCAGTTCACCGGGCAGCGGTTCTTCCGCATCGAGAACGGCCGGCTGGCGGGCCAGCTGCGGGACGTCGCCTACCAGGCGACCACCACGGACTTCTGGGGCTCGATGGAGAAGGTCGGCGGCCCGCAGACGTACGTCCTGGGCGGCGCCTTCAACTGCGGCAAGGCCCAGCCGGGCCAGGTCGCCGCCGTCTCGCACGGCTGCCCCTCCGCCCTCTTCCGAGGCGTGAACATCCTCAACACCACGCAGGAGGCCGGGCGATGAGCCGCGCCAGCAAGCCCCACGAGATCGTCGAGCGCGCACTCGGGATGTCCACCGCGGACGGCTGCGTGGTCATCGCGGACGAGAACTCCTCCGCCAACCTGCGCTGGGCCGGCAACGCCCTCACCACGAACGGGGTGACACGGGGACGCACCCTGACCGTCGTCTCGACGGTGGACGGGGCGCGGGGGACGGCCTCCGGCGTGGTGTCCCGCTCGGCCGTCACGGCCGACGACCTGGAGCCGCTCGTGCGGGCCGCGGAGGCCGCCGCCCGCGGCGCCGGACCGGCCGAGGACGCGCAGCCGCTGGTCACCGGGGTGCCGGTGTCCTCCGGCTTCACGGAGGCGCCGGCGGAGACCGGGGCCGACGTGTTCGCCGACTTCGCTCCGGCGCTGGGTGACGCCTTCGCCCGCGCCCGGGCGGGCGGCCGTGAACTGTACGGCTTCGCCCATCACGAGCTGAGTTCCACCTATCTGGGGACGTCGACGGGGCTGCGGCTGCGCCACGACCAGCCGAACGGGACCCTGGAGCTGAACGCCAAGTCCCCGGACCGGACCCGGTCGGCGTGGGCGGGCAGGGCGACCCGCGACTTCCGGGACGTCGACCCGGCCGCCCTGGACGCGGAGCTCGCGCAGCGCCTGGGCTGGGCGGAGCGCCGGATCGAGCTGCCGGCCGGGCGCTACGAGACGCTGCTTCCGCCGACAGCGGTGGCGGACCTGCTGATCTACCAGTACTGGTCGGCCGGGGCCCGGGACGCGGCGGAGGGCCGCACGGTCTTCTCCCGCCCCGGCGGCGGCACGCGGCTCGGTGAGACGCTGTCGCCGCTCCCCCTGACCCTGCGCAGCGACCCGCACGAGCCGGGGCTGGAGTCCGCCCCGTTCGTGATCGCCCACGCCTCGGGTGACGGTGCCTCGGTCTTCGACAACGGGCTGCCGCTGGCCCCGACCGACTGGATCAAGGACGGCCGGCTGGAACGGCTGGCCACCACCCGGCACTCCGCCGGCCTGACGGACCTGCCGGTCGCCCCGGCCATGGACAACCTCGTCCTGGACGGCGGCGGTGAACGCTCCCTGGCGGAGATGGTGGCGGCGACGTCCGGCCGGGCCCTGCTGCTGACGTGCCTCTGGTACATCCGCGAGGTGGATCCGGCGACGCTGCTGCTGACCGGGCTGACCCGGGACGGCGTCTACCTCGTGGAGGACGGCGAGGTCGTCGGCGAGGTGAACAACTTCCGGTTCAACGAGTCGCCGGTCGGCCTGCTCTCGCGGGCGTCCGAGGCGGGCCGTACGGAGAAGACGCTGCCGCGTGAGTGGGGCGACTACTTCACCCGGGCCGCCATGCCCGCGCTGCGCATCCCCGATTTCCACATGAGCTCGGTCAGCCGGGGCGTATGACCCCCATAGACTGACCTGACCGAACAGACCGAACGGACCGGCCGGACACCGATCCGGCCCGGTCGGCCCCTCAGAGGAGAGAAAAGACCGTGACGGACATCGTCGACGAGCTGAAGTGGCGCGGGCTGTTCGCCCAGTCCACTGACGAGGACGCACTGCGCAAGGCTCTCGCGGACGGCCCGGTCACGTTCTATTGCGGCTTCGACCCGACCGCGGCGAGTCTGCACGTCGGCCACCTGGTGCAGGTGCTCACCATGCGCCGCCTCCAGCTGGCCGGCCTCAGGCCGCTCGCCCTGGTCGGCGGGGCCACCGGTCAGATCGGTGACCCGCGGCCGACCGCGGAGCGCACGCTGAACGACCCGGAGACCATCGCGGCCTGGGTCCAGCGGCTGCGCGGGCAGATCGAGCCCTTCCTCACCTTCGAGGGACCGAACGCCGCCACGATGGTGAACAACCTGGACTGGACCGCGGGCCTGTCCGCGATCGAGTTCCTCCGGGACATCGGCAAGCACTTCCGGGTCAACAAGATGCTCACCAAGGACTCGGTCGCCCGCCGGCTGGAGTCCCAGGAGGGCATCAGCTACACGGAGTTCAGCTACCAGCTCCTCCAGGGTATGGACTTCCTCGAGCTGTACCGGCGCTACGGCTGCACCCTCCAGCAGGGCGGCAGCGACCAGTGGGGCAACCTCACGGCGGGCATCGACCTGATCCACCGCCTGGAGCCCGGAGCCGCCGTGCACGCGCTGGCGACCCCGCTGATGGTGAAGGCGGACGGCACCAAGTTCGGCAAGTCCGAGAGCGGCGCCGTCTGGCTCGACCCGGAGATGACGACGCCGTACGCGTTCTACCAGTTCTGGCTGAACGTGGACGACCGGGACATCTCCACGTACATGCGCATCCTGAGCTTCAAGAGCCGCGAGGAGCTCGAGGAGCTGGAGAAGCTGACCGAGGAGCGTCCGCAGGCGCGTTCGGCGCAGCGCTCGCTGGCCGAGGAGCTGACGACGCTGGTGCACGGCGGTGCGCAGTGCGCGGCCGTGATCGCCGCGTCGAAGGCCCTGTTCGGCCAGGGGGAGCTCGGCGAGCTGGACGAGGCGACGCTGAGCGCCGCCCTGTCCGAGGTGCCGCACGCACGGGTCGCCGAGCTCGGCCCGGTGGTGGACCTCCTGGTCGAGGTCGGTCTGTCGGCCAGCAAGTCGGCCGCCCGCCGCACGGTCAAGGAGGGCGGGGCCTACGTGAACAACGTGAAGGTCACGGACGGCGAGACGGCTCCCGCCGCCGGGGAGCTGCTGCACGGGCGGTGGCTGGTCCTGCGCCGCGGCAAGAAGAACCTCGCCGCCGTCGAGGTCACCGCCGGCTGACCCGGAGCGCTCCCGGCGGACACCGGAGCACAGCACCGCGGCCGTCACGCGTGACGCGTGACCGGCCGCGGTGCCGCGTCGCCCGGTTCAGGTTCTCTGCCGACTGCCCCGGTTGCCGCGGATCGACTGCCAGAGCATGTCTCCGAGCCCGACGACGACCACTGCGCCGATCAACTGCAGCACGTGGCGGATCCAGTCGATTCCCTTGGTGTCGTTGACGCCGATCCAGGTCGCCACGGCGTTGCCGAGGACGCTGCCGAGAATGCCGAAGATCACGGTCAGCCAGAGAGGGATGCTCTGTTTGCCCGGCAGGATCGCCCGGGCGATCACACCCAGCACCAGTCCCACGATGATTGCCCACAACCAACTCATGTCGCCTCCTCGCGCGGCGCGGTGTGCGCACGTCCAGCCAGTCTCGGCCCGGGGGACGTACGCCGCATGCCGGACAGGTCCGTACGTGGCACGGCGGGTGCGGTCCGGCCGCCGGTGGCCGTGGCCCGGTCCCGGACACCGGAGGCCACCGGCGTACCGTAGAGGCGGCATGGCGGCCAGTCCGGGGAGTCCGGCACACGATCTGGTGGTGGAACATGATGCGGAAGCAGGGTGGCGCGGAGGTCTTCCGGATCACGGGCGCGCGGCAGGGACTCGCCGACGACGTGCGTGGCAGGCAGCGGCGCTACATCATCTCGATGTCCGTGCGGACCGTGTCCGTCGTACTGGCCGCGACCCTGTGGAACGTCGAGAGGCATGTGGCGGTGGTGGCTCTCGCCCTGGGTGTCCTGCTGCCGTACGTCGCGGTGGTCATCGCCAACGCGGGCCGGGAGAACGCCCCCTCGCTCCCTTCCACTTTCGTGCCGGCACCGGTCAGGCCGTCTCTGGGCCCGTCTTCCGCGGTCGCCCCGGAGCCCGCTCCGGGGCCCGGGCCGGCCGCCTCGGCCGGAGAGCCGCAGGGCACCGGCTGACCGGACGGAGACCCGGAAAGCTCAAATAAAGCTCAGATCAATCATGAACTTCCGGTGCACCGCACACTGCTTGCCGTGACATACTTCCGTACGCGCTCCGCATCCCCCGTCGGAGTGACGGACCGACGCCGGGCAGCTCCCCCCGTGGCTGCTCGGCGTCGCCCTTTCTCCGGCGGGGTGCTGCGGTACCGGTGCCTGGCCCCCCTCATCACCCGGTGGGCGCGGGCCGGTGGAGCCGGTCGTTAGGGTTGAGGCCGTGAACCTCCCCGAAACCTCCGTCGAGAGCGCCTCCGGGGCGCCCGTCTGTTCCGCCAAGGGCTGCCGCGGCGACGCCGTGTGGGTGCTCGCCTGGAACAACCCGAAACTGCACACCCCGGACCGCCGCAAGACCTGGCTGGCCTGCGAGGAGCACCGGGAGCACCTCTCGTCCTTCCTCGGCGTGCGCGGCTTCCTGAAGGACGTCGTACCGCTGGCGGAGTGGGAGGCCTCAGCCGCCGATCGCTGACATCGGGCGGTCGGGCTGCAGGAACTCCGGGTCGTCGAGGCCCGAGCCCGCCTTCTTGCCCCACATCGCGAGCCGCCAGATCCCGGCGATCTCGCTGTCCGGCGCGCCCGAGCGCAGTGCGGCGCGCAGGTCCGTCTCCTCGCGGGCGAACAGGCAGGTGCGGACCTGGCCGTCGGCGGTGAGCCTGGTCCGGTCGCAGGCCCGGCAGAAGGGCCTGGTCACGGAGGCGATGACACCGACACGGTGGGGGCCGCCGTCCACGATCCAGCGCTCCGCGGGAGCCGATCCGCGCTCGTCCTCGCCCTCGGCGGTGAGCGTGAAGCGGGTGCGCAGGGAGGTGAGGATGTCTCCTGCCGTGATCATGCCGTCGCGCTTCCAGCCGTGCTGGGCGTCGAGCGGCATCTGCTCGATGAAGCGGAGCTCGTAGCCGTTCTCGACGGCCCAGGCGAGCAGCTCGGGCGCCTCGTCGTCGTTGAGCCCGGGCATGAGGACGGAGTTGACCTTGACCGGGGTGAGGCCGGCCTCGCGGGCGGCCTCGAGTCCGGCCAGGACGTCCTTGTGCCGGTCACGCCGGGTGAGCGTCTTGAACACGTCGGGGCGCAGGGTGTCCAGGGAGACGTTGACCCGGTCCAGGCCGGCGGCCTTCAGGGCGGCGGCGGTGCGTGTGAGCCCGATGCCATTGGTGGTGAGCGACATGCGGGGCCGGGGCTCCAGCGCGGCACACTGCTCGACGACGGAGACCAGCCCGGGACGCAGCAGCGGCTCACCACCGGTGAAGCGGACCTCGGTCACGCCGAGGTCGGTGACGGCGATGCGGATGAGCCTGACGATCTCGTCGTCGGTCAGCAGGTCCGGCTTGGACAGCCACCGCAGGCCTTCCTCGGGCATGCAGTAGGTGCAGCGCAGATTGCACTTGTCGGTCAGTGAGACACGCAGGTCGGTGGCGACCCGGCCGTAGGTGTCGATGAGCACTGTGGGCCCCCTCCCCCGGTGAAGTCCGCTGTCGCGGTCTGACACCTCCGAGCGTACGCGAGACCTGTGACATCGGTCGTGCCCGTTTGGCACGAGGTGCGGCGGGGCCCCGTCGTAGGACTCTACGACGGGGCCCCGCGGACGCTGCGGTGGCGGGGGGGGTCAGTGGGCCCCGGTGCCGGTGAGGGACTTGACCTCGAGCTCGGCGTACTTGCCGGCGTCCGGCTCCTCCTTGGAGACGACGGAGCCGATCCAGCCGAGCAGGAAGCCCAGCGGGATGGAGATGAGGCCGGGGTTCTCCAGCGGGAACCAGGCGAAGTCGGCGTCCGGGAACATCGAGCTGGCCTTCCCGGAGACGACCGGGGAGAAGAGCACCAGCAGGACGGACGAGGCGAGACCGCCGTAGATGGACCAGAGCGCCCCCTGTGTGGTGAAGCGCTTCCAGAAGAGGCTGTAGAGGATGGTCGGCAGGTTGGCGGACGCCGCGACGGCGAAGGCCAGGGCTACGAGTCCGGCCACGTTCAGGTCGCGGGCCATCGCGCCGAGTGCGATCGAGACGATGCCGATCGCGACGGTGGCCCACCGGGCCGCCCGCATCTCCTCCTTCTCGGTGGCCTGCCCCCTGCGGATGACGTTGGCGTAGATGTCGTGGGCGAAGGAGGACGAGGAGGCGAGGGTGAGGCCCGCGACGACCGCGAGGATGGTCGCGAAGGCGACGGCCGAGATCACGGCGAGCAGGACGGCGCCCCCGGTGGTGCCGACCCCGCCGAGGTACTCGGCGAGCTGCGGCGCCGCCGCGTTGCCCGCCGGGTTCTTGGCCTTGATCTCCTCCGGACCGATCAGCGCGGCGGCGCCGAAGCCGAGGGCGATCGTCATCAGGTAGAAGGCGCCGATGATGCCGATGGCCCAGTTGACGGACTTCCGGGCGGCCTTCGCGGTCGGCACGGTGTAGAAGCGGATGAGGATGTGCGGCAGGCCGGCGGTGCCGAGGACGAGCGCGATGCCGAGCGAGATGAAGTCCAGCTTCGAGACGCCGGTGGCGCCGTACTTGAGGCCCGGCTCCAGGAACGCCGCGCCGTGGCCGCTCTTCTCGGCGGCGGTGCCCAGCAGGTCGGAGACGTTGAAGTCGAACTTCCACAGCACCATGAGGGTCATCAGCAGGGCGCCCGCGATGAGGAGCACGGCCTTGACCATCTGCACCCAGGTGGTGCCCTTCATGCCGCCGATGGTGACGTAGACGATCATGAGGACGCCGACGAGGGCCACGATGAGGATCTTGCCCGCGTCGCTGGTGATGCCGAGGAGCAGGGAGACCAGGACGCCCGCGCCCGCCATCTGCGCCAGCAGGTAGAAGATCGACACGACGATGGTGGAGACGCCCGCGGCGGTACGGACCGGCCGCTGGCGCATCCGGTAGGCGAGGACGTCGCCCATGGTGTAGCGGCCGGAGTTGCGCAGCGGCTCGGCGACGAGCAGCAGGGCCACGAGCCAGGCGACGAGGAAGCCGATGGAGTAGAGGAAGCCGTCGTAGCCGAAGAGGGCGATGGCGCCGGCGATGCCGAGGAAGGACGCCGCGGACATGTAGTCGCCGGACACGGCGAGGCCGTTCTGGAAGGCGGTGAACTGACGGCCGCCCGCGTAGAAGTCGGAGGCGCTCTTGGTCTGGCGGCCGGCCCAGACGGTGATGCCCAGGGTCGCGGCGACGAAGACGGCGAAGAGGCTGATGATCAGGGGGCGGTGCTCGGTCGTCGAGGAGGCGGCGAGCTGGATCACGGCGTGCGAGTGGTGTGCGGCGCTCATGCGTCGGCCTCCATACGGGACTTGATGGCCGCCGCCTGGGGGTCGAGCTTCGTCGTGGCGTGGCGTGAGTAGAACCAGGCGATCAGGAACGTGGTGGCGAACTGGGCGAGGCCGAAGACGAAGGCCACGTTGAAGTTGGCGAAGACGACGGTGCCCATGAAGTCGCCGGCGTAGCTGGACAGCAGCACGTACAGCAGGTACCAGGCGATGAAGCCGACGGTGAGGGGGAAGGCGAACGAACGGTGCGACCTGCGCAGTTCGGTGAACTCCGCGCTGTTCTGCGCCTCGACGAACGCCTCGGTGGTGGGCTGGGCGGGCCGGTTGTCCGTGCTGCCCTCGGGCGGCGGTGCATCGGTAGCCACGGATTCTCCTCGCGACGCGGGTGCGGTGGTCGGGACGGTGGATTTCACTGGGAGTCCTCTGCTGGGTTGGGTGCGTACGACTCCCTGACAACGGCACGGAGAGCGCGGCGAAGCGGTTCACCGCGGGTCCGCCCTTCTCGGACTGACGTCTGTGGATGCCACTCCCCCAGGTCACACCTCGAACTCGCTTGCCCGTATTCATTGATGTGCCGGGAAGATCAGCGATAACTTCACTCGTCATGTACGTGACCGGACGCGCCCCTGCGGCCGGTCCACAGGCACGGATGATGTGGAGAACCCATGGCTCATCTGGCATCCGGACGGACCCGCGTACTCGCGCCGGCCGTCGGACTCGCGCTCACGGCCTCGCTCGGCTTCCTCCCGACGGGGCTCGCCGCGGCGGCGCCCTCGGACGAGCCGGCGGCGACGGTCCGGGCCGACGGCCCCGAATTGTCGTACGTGGTGAACACGCGGGGCGGTCAAGGGGCCGTCAAGCAGGTCAGGAAGGCGATAGCCAGGGCCGGCGGCACCGTCGTGACCTCGTACGACCGGATCGGCGTCATCGTCGTCCACTCCGCGGACCCCGGTTTCGCCGCGTCGGTCCGCAAGGTCAGGGGCGTGGTATCGGCGGGTGCCACCCGCACCAACCCGATCGTCCCGCAGGCCACCAAGGACATCGGGGTGGAGCAGCCGCTCACCGCCGGACAGGCCGAGGCCGCGGCGGCGGAAGCGAAGGCGGGCCAGGATCCGCTGGAGCCGCTGCAGTGGGACCTGCCCGCCATCAAGGCGGACAAGGCGCACCAGAAGTCGCTCGGCAGCAGCAAGGTCACGGTCGCCGTCGTCGACACCGGTGTGGACGACACGCACCCGGACCTGGCGCCCAACTTCGACCGCGGGGCCTCGGTGAACTGCGTCTCCGGCGCGCCGGACACGACGGACGGCGCGTGGCGGCCCGCGGCCGGTGAGAGCGACCACGGCACGCACGTCGCCGGCACCATAGCCGCGGCCAAGAACGGTGTCGGCGTCACCGGCGTCGCGCCCGGCGTGAAGGTCTCCGGCATCAAGGTGTCGAACCCGGACGGGTTCTTCTACACCGAGGCCGTCGTCTGCGGCTTCGTCTGGGCCGCGGAGCACGGTGTCGACGTGACGAACAACAGCTATTACACCGACCCGTGGCTGTTCAACTGCAAGAACGACCCCGACCAGGGGGCGCTCGTCGAGGCGGTCACCCGCGCCACCCGTTACGCGGAGGGCAAGGGCGTCGTCACGGTCGCCGCCGCCGGAAACTCGGACCACGACCTGGCCCTCGACGCCATCGAGGACGAGACGAGCCCGAACGACACGACGCCGGTCACGCGCACGGTCGACCCGAGCGCGTGCCCGGACATCCCGACCATGCTGCCGGGTGTCGTGACGGTCTCCGCGACCGGCGCGAAGGGCCTGAAGGCGTCGTACTCCAACTACGGCCTCGGTGTCATCGACGTCGCGGCACCGGGCGGTGACTCGACGGTCTACCAGACCCCCGCCCCGCCGGCCACCAGCGGCCTGATCCTGTCGACGCTGCCCGGCGGCGGCTTCGGCTACAAGGCCGGTACGTCCATGGCGTCGCCGCACGTCGCGGGCGTCGTGGCCCTGATCAGGTCGACGCACCCGCACGCCTCGCCGGCCGTGGTCAAGGCGCTGCTGACCCACCAGGCCGACGAGACCGCGTGCGGAGCCCCGTACGACATCGACGGTGACGGCGCCGTCGACGCGGTGTGCCAGGGCGGCCCGCGGTACAACGGCTTCTACGGAGCCGGTGTCGTGGACGCGCTGGACGCCGTCCGCGGGTAGCCGGGCACGGTGTGCGGGAGGGGCCGGGGGCATTGGCGCCGGCCCCACAAACCGGGGGGGACCTACACGCGGTTACATCACTGTTAAATCAGGTGCCACCGGAATGGGGGTGTTAAGAAGAACGCACACAACTCGACCAAAAGTAACGAC
>NZ_JBEXWB010000070.1:0-21873 GCF_040629645.1 Streptomyces sp. NPDC005899
ACCACTTTTTCGACCATGATCGACAAGGGGCTCAAGTCATACCGGGCCCGGAGGCCGGGAGCCCCATTTCGGAGCCACGAACACGGTAACGGGGCAAGTCCCGCAGAAACGGCACACGCTCACGCCCTCGGACGATCCCGTGGCGGACTGACGACCAAGATTCACCTCGCCTGCGACGGCCGTGGCCGTCCGCTCGGCTTTGTCGTCACAGGCGGCAACATCAACGACTGCACGCAGTTCGAGCAGGTCCTCGCGCAGATCAGGGTTCGCCGCCCAGGCCCAGGCCGACCGCGCAACCGGCCCGATCATCTCCTGGGCGACAAGGGATACAGCACTCGGGGTATACGCAACTACCTGCGGAAACGCGGTATCCCGAACACCATCCCGGAACGGTCGGACCAGCAGGCGAACCGCCGCCGTCGTGGCAGCAACGGCGGCAGGCCGCCCGCTTTCGACAAGGAGCGCTACAAACAGCGCAACGTCGTCGAGCGCTGCTTCAACGCGTTAAAGCAGTACCGGGCCATCGCCACCCGCTATGACAAGACCCGCGAATCCTACGAAGCGGCGCTCACCATCGCGTCACTCCTGATGTGGATTTGACCCTTTGAAGACAGGTCCTAGGCCTGACGCCCATCTCGTGTTCACGGCTCTCGCGCCCCTGCTCATCGCCTGTGGCGCGGGACTGGAGGGGCGGCACCAGGGCTCCCCTCCCCAAGAATGGATCTCCCGCCGCAACGGAGCGATCGGCTTTCTGGGAATGCAGTTCGCCCTCACCCTCGTGGTCGGCCTGCTGTACGCCCTGATGATCGGTCGAAGGCTCGGACGCCCCGTCGTCCAAGGCCCTCCCTTCATTGCCGCCGGGCATCACCCTGGTTGACGAAGGCACCAGCTGCGGTTCCGGGGGCTGTTATCGCGTGGCGACAGTCACCAGTGAGGACGGCCTGTCCCACCCGCAGATCATCCGTGAACTGGGCCTCCAGCACGAGAGCTGCCGCTCCAGCGGCTGGCTGCTCGACTGGCGTGACGTGTGCGTCGGAGCCAGAGACGCTGGCGAGAACGTCACCATCTACGCCAGCTGGGGGTACTGAAAGCCCCTTCGTGAAGCCGTTCATCGAGCGGTCCGTCGCCCGGGGTGTGCGTGGAATGATCGGCCACTGTTCGTCCCCCGACCTGCACGTCCTCAACGGCACCGGGCGCCCCGTCCACCAGGGCGACGTCATCGTCCTGGTCACCAACGGCCGAGTTCGCCCGGTCCCAGCGGTTGCACCTCGTCGACCGCCACACCCTGGCCGTCTGGGCCGCCGGATCCCGCCTGTTGTGGCGAGGCGGGCGCGTGGTGCTATGTCCGGGCGGGTTGGCAACCAGGGGTTGCCGGCGGGATCGGGTCGGGTGCGCAGGGGGCGGCGGTGGGTGGTCATCGGGCTGATTGTCCGCCGGTCCGGTGACCACCCACCGCTGGGAACAGCGGCCCGTGGAGTCGGAACCAGAAGGTTTTCTTCACCGTCCCGGCCGGGTCCCGGGGCGGTTCCGAGGCGCGCGCGTGTCGTGCAGGCGCGAGGCGGCGGGCCGTCGGCGTGAGTTTCCCGGGGCGGGCGCTCCGTCACCGGCATCAGAGGCGCCGGCCGTCCACCCCGGGCCCGCATAACCTCCCATGCCGACCACATCACCCCCAACCGGCCGTCCGCCAGCCGCGCCCACAGAAGGCGGGACATCGGAATCGGAGGGGCGCTGCGCCAGTTCGGGAGGCTGCGTCGGGCTTGCGGGCCCGGAGAGCGACCTGAAGCGGCACCAGGGTCCTCCGTGATGGAGCTCGGCTTCCAGGAGACGTGCAGCCGGTTGCTGGGGTGGTTCGGTGGTGGAGGTCCCGGGGCGGGCGTTCTGCCGGGGTGTGAGCTGACACCGGCGGAATCGCATCGAGGGGCGCCCCGGGACCCGATTCCGCTGGTACCCGCCCGCGTAAGGTCTAGACCTTACGCGGGCAAATATCCGCAAGCGATGAACCCGCCGGCGTGGCAGGCTGTCCGGGTCGGGCGTCCGTCACCAGCCCGTACGCCAGCCGTTCGCCCGGGTCCGCGCAGCTTCCCACGCCTATCGCTTTCACCGTGTATCGGTCCGACACTTCTGGCGATGGTCCGGCCGATGCCTGAGGCCGCCAGGGGCTATCGGGCCGGTCGTGGTGAGTACGACCCCGGGAGCCTGACGGCTCGGGCGCGGCGGTCTGACGGCCCGCGCCGGACCCGCCGACGGCTCCGAGCCTGCAGACCTGGATCATTCACTCGTCCCGTGCAGCGAGTGGAAAAGGCGCGGTGCGCTCCTTGTAGGACACAGCCGGGCGCGAGGCGCTGGGCAAGATGCGTACGCTGCTGAAGCGTGAGCCGCGGCTGGCGTAAAGCCTGGTTATACGGGCACCGGCCCGCCCCGTTCCGATGAAGGCAAGCCGTCCAAGCATCGCTACCGGCCGTCGGAGCGCGATCAGTGCTGCTGGTCGCCGGACGGCAGTTTCCGGGTCGCGCTGCTGCGGATCCGGGAGCGTCCGGTTGCTGCCCGGACCCGCAACCGAACCTCGACGGCTCCGTGCCAGGACACCTGATCCGAGCCCACCACCACCCGCCCGGACAGGTATGCCGTGCCACCGTCCGTGCCCGCACTGTGCCGCGCGCCCGCCGCATCGTCCCGTATCTGGAGGCCGTCGCGCAGGCGCTGCATCGGGAGGGCCGGAGGACCACGGCCGAGGGCAGTACACCTGGAGCCGGCGGTCTCCGCGCGAGCCGAGGACACCAGCCCCGAGGGCTCGTAGGGGGTGACTCCTGTTCGCCTGATGAAGGCCGGCCGACGGGATCGTCCGCATTCGTTGCCGTGAGGTGGCGAACGCGGGGTAGTCGGAGGTCACTCGGACGGCGCGTTCGCCGCCCGACCCGACCCCACAGCCCCCGAGGAGCACCATGTTCACCTTCAGCGCGTTGTCCCGGCGACTGCAGCGCAGTGCGCGCAAGGTGTTCGGATGGGAGCGGCTGCGCCCGGAGCAGTTGCGGGCGATGAAGTCGGTCATGGAACAGCGCGACACTCTCGTGGTGATGCCGACCGGCGCAGGGAAGTCCGCCGTCTACCAGGTGCCCGGGGTGCTTCTGTCCGGGCCCACCGTCGTCGTCTCCCCTCTGATCGCCCTGCAACGGGACCAGGTGAGCGGCCTGTTGAGACGGGCCGGTGCGGACGCCGCGGCTGTGAACTCCACCCAGAGCCGCGGCGAGAACGACGCGGTGTGGGACCGGATCAGCGAAGGAGACGTCGACTTCGTCTTCCTCGCCCCGGAGCAGCTGGCCAAGGACGAGGTGGTCGAGCAGCTCGCGGCGGCACGGCCCGCGCTGTTCGTCGTGGACGAGGCACAGTGCGTGTCGACCTGGGGGCACGACTTCCGGCCCGAGTACCTGCGGCTGGGCCAGGTGATCGACCGGATCGGCCGCCCGCCGGTGCTCGCCCTCACGGCGAGCGCCGCCGCCCCGGTGCGGGCGGACATCGTCCAGCGGCTCGGCATGCGCGACGTGCGGGAGGTGGTCACCGGCTTCGACCGGCCCAACATCCACCTGGAGGTCATCCCCTTCCGGAGCGCCGCCGACAAGCGCCGGGCGGTGGTCGAACGCGCCGCCGCCGAACCCAAGCCCGGGCTGGTCTACGCGGCGACCCGCAAGGAGTCCGAGGAGTACGCCCGCGAGCTGGGCGACCTGGGGCTGGGCGTGGCGGCGTACCACGCCGGCCTGCCCGCCAAGGAACGCGGCGCGGTGCACGACCGTTTTCTCGCGGGGGAGCTGGACGTGGTGGTGGCCACCTCCGCCTTCGGGATGGGCATCGACAAGCCGGACGTCCGGTTCGTGCTGCACGCCTCGGTGCCCGGCTCCCTGGACGCCTACTACCAGGAGATAGGCCGCGCCGGACGGGACGGGAAGCCGGCCCGGGCGATCCTCGCCTACCGGTCGCAGGACCTCGGCATGCAGCGGTTCTTCGCCGCCGGACGCCCCGACCCGGACACCGTCTCCCAGGTAGCCGGCACACTGGAGGAACACGCCGGCCCGGTCCGGCCGAGCGACCTGCGCAGCGAGACGGGTCTGACGGCCAGTCGGCTGACGGCCGTCGTCAATCTACTGGAACAGGTCGAAGCGGTACGCACCACCGAATCGGGAGACCTGGAGACCACCGGCGCCGCCGATGCGGCGGAGGCCGCCCGCAAGGCCGTCGAACTCGGTGACGCACACCAGCAGCTGGAGCGATCGCGGGTCGACATGATGCGGGGCTACGCGGAGAACACGGGCTGCCGGCGGCGGTTCCTGCTCGGCTACTTCGGGCAGGAACCGGAAGCCGGGGGGTCCTGCGGCTCCTGTGACCGCTGCGAGGCCGCCGCACTCTCCCAGGACGGCCCTAAGGCGGCCGCGGGGGTGCTGGCCGGCACCGGCGGACCGGTGGCCCCTCAGGAGGTGAGCCGCGCCGACGACGCCCCGCACCCCTTCCGGCTCGGCGCCCGGGTCCGGCACGGCCAGTGGGGGGACGGCTCGGTGATGAGCCAGGACGGCCGTCGGCTGACCGTGCTGTTCGAGACGGCCGGCTACCGCACGCTCTCCCTGGACGTGGTCGAACAGAACGGCTTGCTGACGTTGCACTGAAGGCCCGCGGCCGGCGCGGACCACGGGCCGGGCCGCGGGCACTCGCCCCGCGGCCCGGGATCACGGGTCCGCTCCGGCTGGGCCTTGGATCATGCCGGGCCCGGAGACGCGTTCGCCGAGGACGCCGATCTGGCGCGCCTCGCCGGCGGTTCCCCGGAGACATCGAGAACGCACGGATCGCCGCCCTCCTGGCCGAGCAAGAGCCCAGACCGACGTGCACACGCCCGTCGAGGAAGGCACGTCGCGCTGACCGCCCACCGGCACGGGTGTGGGCCGGAGGGCGGTCAGGGGGTGCAGTGTGCGGGCGGGGGGAGGAGGACGATCCGCGCACCGCGCACCCTCGCGTCACGTGCTGAGGGGCCCGGGGGGCAGCGCGTCAGTCGAGCTGGATGTAGTCCAGCTCGACGTATCCCGTGCCGCCGGGGAAGAACGGCGATCCCTTGGCGAGACGGATGACGTTGTACCCGGCCTTCAGGGTCACGGTCCGCGAGACGGTGGATCCGAACGTTCCCCAGCCGGCGGTGGCCGGGTAGTCGACGGTGGACCAAGCGCTGCCGTTGTAGGCGAGGCCCTGGGTGGCGACGGCCCCGGTGCCGTTGGCGTAGCCGATGCTCATCCGGTATTCGCGGGCGGTGGGCACGTTGACGACGAAGTCGACGTAGGAGTCCGTGCGGGGATCTCCGCTGTTGTCGATGCGGCCGACGTAGCCGCCGTTGGAGGCGCTGGAGGAGGACAGGTTCTGCGCGCGGAAGACGGCGGCGTTCTCGGCTTCGTAGCGGTGTTGGTAGTCGGCGGTGGCCCCGGCCGGTGTGATCGTCAGCTGGTAGGCGGCTCCGGCATCCATGTCGGGAACGCTGACGCTGACGGCGCCGTTGCTCACCGTGCGGGTGGTGGTGGAGAGGGTCGTCGGAGCGGAGACGGCCGTGCCACGTCCGGAGTTCGGCGTGGAGCGCAGCGTGACCTTGACCGAGCTGCCCAGTGCGGAGAGGCCCGAGACGTTGACGGTGTTGGTCCCGGCCTCGTTGCCGAAGACCACATCGACGGCCTTGCGGGTGGCGTCGTAGGAGGCGAATCCGCCGAGCCCGGTGAGGGACGAGGGGGTGGTGGTGACCATGTTGCCGGACATGTCGCCGTACCACTTGTAGAGCCAGTACGAGGCGGTGGGCCGGTAGGAGGAGGTCGTCAGCAGTCCGTTGAAGGTGCCGTACTCGTACCAGAACGCCCGGTCGGCGGACCATACCCTGGCGCGTTCGAGCTTGGAGATGTAGCTGCTGACGCGGCCGGGAACGTCAATCTCCTCGGGTGCCGCGTACTCGTTGACCGAGATCGGGCGGGGGGTGATGCCGAGGCTCGCCTCGATGGCCCGGTAGTCGGCGACGTGGGCCGCGATCAGCTCGGGCCGGGCGATGAGCTCGTGCCAGCAGATGACGTCCGGGACGGTGCCGGACGCCTTGGACGCGGTGAGGAAGGACCGCATCCGGGCCGAGTCGTAGGACGCGTCGCTGGGGCCGACGATCGGAGTGAGGGCGTCCTTGGCCCGTACCGCCTTGAAGGTGCGGGCCCAGCCGTCGTGGAAGGAACCGGCGGCGCTGCTCCAGGTCCAGTCCGGCTCGTTCCACAGTTCCCAGCCGCGGATGTTGCTCGCGCCGGTCGCGGCCAGCCGCTTGTCGATCATGGTGTTGACCTTGCCCAGCCAGTCGTTCCAACTCACCCACTTGTAGGGGAAGTCGGGATAGATGTCAGGCATCCGGACGATCTGGCCGGCGCCGGTGCGGCCGGCCTTGTCCGCCACCACCAGGGCGTCTCCCCCGGCGGGCTGGCCGTTGGGCTTCTGCTGGACGCCGGGGGCGGGCTGGGTGTGGGTGTGTGGGCGGAGCGCCCGGAGGAGGGAGTCGTCGGGCGGGGTGGCGGCGTCCTTGAGCGCGTACAGCCCGCCGGCGGCGGTCCGGGTGACGGGCTTGAAAGGGGCCGAGACGTCGACGGTGAGGGTGCCGCCGGCGGCATGGGCCGGCGTGGGCGTGACGGCCCCGGTGGCCAGGAGCGCAGTTGTGGCCAGCAGTGATACCGAGATGACCCGGCCTCTGCCGAGGATGTGTGCGCGCATGCGAAGTCGACCTCCGTGCGGGTGGGTGCGGTGGGGGTACGTGCGGGTGGTGCGACCGCCGTCCGCCGGAGCGGCGTGCGGCGGGTGGATCAGCTCTTGACGGCGCCGGCGGTCATGCCGGCGGCGACGTAACGCTGTGCCAGAACCAGGAGGAAGGCGACCGGGATCGAGGCGACGACGGCGGTCGCCATGATCGCGTTCCACTCCTGGTTGTTGTTCCCGATGTACCGGTAGATGCCGAGGGTGATGGGCTGGAACGAGCTGCCGCCGGCGAGGGTGCTGGCGAAGACGAAGTCGGACCAGGCCCACAGGAAGCTGAAGAGGGCGACGGTGACGGTGGCGTTACGGCTGACCGGCAGGACCACGGAGCGGAAGGTACGCCAAGGGCTCGCGCCGTCGATCTTCGACGCGTCGACGAGCTCGTCGGGGACGCCCCGCATGAACGCGGTGTAGATCATGACGCCGAACGGGACGGCGATGGTGGAGTCGGCGACGATCAGCCCCCACCAGGTGTTGAGGATGCCCAGGTTGAGGTAGATGCCGTAGAAGCCCATCGCCATGACGATGCCGGGAATCATCTGGGCGATGACCAGGACGAAGCCGAGGGTGCTGCCGCCGCGCGGCCGGAGTCTGGACAGGGCGAAGGCGGCGGGTGCGGCGATCGTCAGGGTCAGCGCCACCGTGCCGAGACCGATCAGCAGACTGGTGCCGAGGTGGGCCAGTTGGTCGTTCAGGACGGCCCGGTAGCCCTCGAAGGTCGGGTTCAGCGGCAGCAGGGAGGGGCGGGACGAGCGCATCTCCTGCTGCGGGGTGAGGGAGACGTTGACCATCCAGTACACCGGCAGCAGCATCAGGGCCGTGAGCACCAGGGCGATCGCGGTGTTGAGCCGGGACCGCGCGCGGGTGCGCCCGGGGGCGGGCTTCCGCCGGCCGGTGCCCGGACGGGCCGGGGCGTACTTCAGCGTGGTCATGCCTCCTGCCTCCGTTGCATGTGGATGTGCACCAGCCCGAAGGCCAGGGCGATGACGATCAGAAGATTGCCGACGGCGGCTCCGGGACCGAAGTGCGGGAGCATGGAGCCGAATCCGAGCTGGTAGGACCAGGTGGCGAAGGTGGTGGACGAGGAGCCCGGCCCGCCCTTGGTCATGATCCAGATCAGGTCGAAGACCTTGAGGGTGTAGACGGAGCCGAGCAGCAGGGTGATGGCGGTGACCGGCCGCAGGAGCGGGAAGGTGACCCGGCGGAAGGTCTGCCAGGGGCCGGCGCCGTCGAGCGCGGCGGCCTCGTAGAGCTCGGCGGGGATATTCTGCAGGCCGCTGTAGAGGATGACCAGGTTGAACGGGATGCCGATCCAGATGTTGGCGATGACGACCGCCGTCAGGGACCACTGCGGAGACGTCAGCCAGTTCACGTTGTCGGTGCCGACAGCGCGCAGCAGGTAGTTCACCACGCCGGATTCGCTGTTGAGCATCCACGACCAGGTGGACGCCGACACGATCAGCGGGAGCAGCCAGGGCACCAGGAACAGGGCGCGCAGCGTGGCCGACAGCCGGAAGCTGCGGTTGAAGAACACGGCCAGCGCGAGCCCCAGGACGTACTGCGCGATGATCGAGCAGAGGGTGAAGAGCAGGGTGTTGCGCAGGGCAGGTGCGAAGGTGACGTCCCGGAAGACCTCCAGGTAGTTCTGGAAGCCGACGAAGGGCGCGTTGTCCTGCACGAAGGACCGTACGGTGTAGTCCCTCAGGCTCAGTTCGAGGTTGCGGTACAGCGGATAGACGTAGAACAGCGCGAGGTAGAGCGCCAGGGGGGCCAGGAACGCCCAGGCGGCCGGCGGAGTGCGGCGGCGTCGCGGGGTGAGTGCGGCGGACGCGGTCCTCTCGCCGCCGGGTGTGCGGCGCGGGGCGGTGGGCGGACGGCGTTCCGTCCTGAGGGTTGACATCGGGTCTCCTTGCCGTGTGCCCCGCCGGCGGTGTGGCGCCGGCGGGGCGGCGGTGCGTGGCGCGGTCAGTTGCCCCTCTTGGACGCGGCGG
The DNA here is from genome assembly GCF_040629645.1 of Streptomyces sp. NPDC005899. NCBI lineage: Bacteria > Bacillati > Actinomycetota > Actinomycetes > Kitasatosporales > Streptomycetaceae > Streptomyces > Streptomyces sp. NPDC005899. Next base: position 8,787 of record NZ_JBEXWB010000070.1, read on the forward strand.
TCTTCTGTGCGGCTTCGAGAGCGGTCTCGGGCGTCCGGGCCCCGGACAGGGCTGCCTGCACGGCGGTCCACATCTGTTCGGAGACGACCGGGTAGTCGGTGTCCATACCGCCACTGGTACGACCGCGCGCGGCCGCGACGGCGTCCACCCACGGTTTCAGGGCTGCGTTTCCCTTCACTTGCTCGGTCCGCACCGGGGCGACGGGGGCGACGTAGGAGAGCGTGGTGTCGGTGGCCAGCAGATTCTTGTCGTTGACCAAGCAGCTGACGATCTTGCCGCTGGTCGTGTGGCGGCCGGTGTCGCTCTGCACGGGTACGGTGACGAACTCGCCGCCCGTGGGGACGGGCGCGGCGCCGCCCTCGGCGCCGGGGATGCTGATGACGCCGTGCTCGAAACCGGCCTTCTCGGCGTTGGCGAGCTGCCAGGTGCCGTTCTCACCGAAGGCGTAGTCGCCGGTGGCGAACTCCTGCCAGCTGGTGGTCTGGGTGTTGTTGATGACGGAGTTGGGCGCGTAGCCCCTGTCCAGCCAGTCCTTCCACAGGGTCAGGGCCGACACGGCGGCGGGCGAGTCGATCTTCATCAGGTCGGCTCCCGCGCCCCAGAACCAGGGCAGGAACTGGAAGGACCCCTCTTCCGTCTTCGTGGCGGAGAAGGTGATGCCCTTGCTCCCTGCTGCCTTGACCTTGGCCAGGGCCGCTGTCAGGGACGCCCAGTCGGTGATGGACGCCGGGTCGACCTTCGCCTTCTTCAGGACGTCGGCGTTGTAGTAGAGGGCGAGGGTGTTGGCCCCGATGGGCACGCCGTAGGGCGCCCCGTCGACGGTGCCGGCGTCGAGGACGTTCTTCTGGATGCCGGTGGTGCTCAGTCCGACGTCCGTGGCCTTGGCCAGGATCCCGGCCTCGGCGAGGGTCGAGACGGCCGGGTTGTCGACCAGCATCACGTCGGGCAGGTTGTCCTGCTGGCCCGCCAGCATGGCCTTGTTGGCCAGGTCCGTCGTGTCCATCGCCGTCCGCCTGACTTTCACGCCCGCCTGCGTGCCGCACGTGGAGACCCGCCTGCCCCACGGCGAGGAGGCGTCGAACTGCGGGTAGGGGTCCCAGAAGGTGTACGTCCCGGAGGCGCCGGAGGAGGCCCCGCCCGAGCAGGCCGCCAGCGGCACGAGGAGGGTGGCGGCCAGGGCGGCGCCGACGGCCGACCGAATCCTGCGCGGTGAGTTCATGATGTCCTTCGTCTTCTTACGGTACGGAAGTCGGGATCTGGTCCGGGGGCCGAGGTGAGGGGCGGGGGCCCGGTGAGGCGAAGACGGTCCGGGGCCGCGTCGGTGTGCGGCGCGCGTCGTTCCGGTGCGACGACGGCAGCTGCGACCGCGGTGTGCGACACGGTGGCCCGTCTCGGCGGAGGGATGACTGCCGTCGCCCGCTGCCGGTGTCAGCGCAGGGGGATCCAGACGCGCATGGCGCCGTCCTCCCGGTTGGCCCAGGCGTAGTACGGGACGGCGGTCAGGTTCAGCTCGGGGGCGGCGGGGTCGGGGGTGCCGTGCGAGCTGTAGGGCCACCAGCTCCGGGCGGCCGGGGGACCGCGGGGCCCGGCGCCTTCGACGGTGACCACGCCGCCCAGCAGATCGGGCCGCACGGTGCTGCGCAGCGGCCGGGTGGCGTCGAGGGTGACGTCGTCGAGACCGCCTCCGGGGTGGTCGGTCTGTTCGAGGCAGTAGACGAGCGGGCCGCGTTCGATGGCAACGCTGCCGCGCACCGCGTCGACCCGCGGGTCGGCCCGGGTCAGTCGCGCCTCCACGTCCAGTTCGAGCACGATCCGCTGCCCGGGCGACCAGGACCGGCGCAGGCGCGCCCAGCCGCCCTCGATGTCGGGTGCGACGGGTTCGCCGTCCACGGTGACGGAACAGGTCCGGCTCCAGTGCGGCAGCCGCACGGAGAGGGTCCACGGGGTGCCGGAGGTGCAGGTCAGGGTCAGCTCGATCCGGCCGTCGACGGGATAGCCGGTCACGAGGTCCACACCGATGTCCTCGCCGCCGACCTGCGCGGACAGGCTGCCGGTGACGTACTGGTGGATCTGCAGCCCCGAACCGTCGGTGCTCGCGCAGTAGGCGGGTAGCGAGGCCAGCAGCCGCATCACGTTGGGCGGGCAGCAGGCACAGCGGAACCACCGGGTGCGGCGGGAGGTCTGGTCGGTGCCCTCGTCGGTGTAGCCGTCGCGTACCTGGAGCGGGTTGACGTACAGCCAGCGCTCGCCGTCCAGGGACACCCCGGCGAGGAACCCGTTGTACAGGGTGCGCTCGACGAGGTCGGAGTAGCGGGCCCGGCCTGTCATGAGAGCCATGCGCCAGCTCCACTGGACGGAGGCGACGGCGGCGCACGTCTCGCAGTACGTACGGTCAGTGGGCAGTTCGTAGGGGTCGCCGAAATCCTCCCACTCGTGGCGCGCGCCGAGCCCGCCGGTCAGGTGGGTCTTGGTCGCGGTCATGGCGTCCCAGAGGCGGACGACCGCCTCCCGCAGTTCCGGCTCGCCGGTCTCGGTGGCCACGTCGGTGGCGCCGGCGAGCAGGTAGAGCTGGCGGACGGCGTGGCCCTCGACGTTGCGGGCCTCGCGCACGGGGACGCGGTCCTGGCAGTAGGCCGGACCCGGCGCACTGGCGTGCCGCTCGCCGACGTTGAGCAGTCCGTGTCCGTGCCGGTCGACGAAGTACCCGGCCAGATCGAGGTAGCGGCGCTCGCCGGTCTCCCGGTAGAGCTCGACCAGCGCGGTCTCGATCTCGGCGTGGCCGCAGATGCCGTCGAGAGGCCGGCCGGGGCCGAACGTGTCGTCGATGTGGTCGGCGAACCGGACGGCGATGTCGAGCAGACCCCGCGCACCCGTGGTGCGGTGGAGGGCCACCGCGGCCTGGATGAGGTGACCGGCGCAGTAGAGCTCGTGGCCCCAGCGCAGGTCCTCGAACCGTTCCTTGGGCCTGATCACCTGGAACCAGGAGTTGAGGTAACCGCTGTCCTCCTGGGCAGCCGCCAGCAGCGCCGTCAGCTCCTCGATCCGGTCCGGCAGTCCTTCGGCGTCCGCCTCCGCGGGGTCCCCCAGCTGCCAGGCCGCCGCCTCCAGCCACTTGGTGACGTCCGAGTCGAGGAACGGCAGGTCCCCCCGGTACTCACCGGTCGTCGTCCCGGCGGCCAGAGCGAGGTTGTGGAGGTTTCCCGCCGACTCCAGCAGCGCCGGGCCCTGGGGAATAGAGGCCCGCGCGTTGACGCGCCGCCGCTCGGCCCAGAACCCCCCGGTGATGCGGGTCATCGCCTCGGGACGCAACAGGGCCGACGCCTGCGGTGTCGGGCGGACCGGCCCGCGGTCATGGTTCCGGGAAAGGGACGAAGGCATACGGAACTCCTCATGGACCGGTTCGGACCGGTCGCGCGGCACGAATTCGAGGCAGGACAGTACGGGACGGAAAGAGCAGGTCACACGCCGGTCAGGGAAGGAATTCCCGGTGCCTGTACGACCGGCCGAACGAGATCGGACCCGGCGAACGCGGACCCCATCTTGGGAAACCCTTTTCCTGACGCAGAACGTAGGGGTCGCTCTGGGGCGCGTCAAGGTCTCGGACGGGAATACTCCATGGTCCGGCTCTCGTGACGGAGCATGAGTACGGATGGCAAGATGAGGAGCCAGCGCACTTGAGAAAAGGGTTTCCTATGACAGCTGCCGACCACCGGACCGCGACGCGCCCGACCCTCACGGACGTCGCGGCACTGGCGGGCGTGGCCCCGGGAACCGCGTCGAAAGCGCTCAACGGCCGCGGCAGGCTGCGGCCCGAGACCCGCCAGCGCGTCCTGGACGCCGCACGCCGGCTCAACTTCCAGCCGAACCAGCTCGCCCGGAGCCTGCTGAGCGGCCGGACCTGGACGGTCGGTCTCATCACCACCGACGGCATCGGGAGGTTCGCCACACCCGTGCTCCTGGGAGCCGAGGACGCCCTCGGCACCGGAGAGATCTCCGTCCTGCTGTGCGACACCCGCGGTGACGCGATCCGCGAACAGCACTACCTGCGCACGCTCAGCGCCCGTCGCATCGACGGCATCATCGTCACCGGCCGGCGGACCGACCCACGGCCCCCACTGGCCGGCTCGACGGGGGTGCCCGCCGTCTACGCCTTCGCTCCCTCCACCGATCCGGACGGCATCAGCGTGGTCTCCGACGACCGGCATGGCACCCAGCTGGCCATCGCGCACCTCACGGACCTGGGCCGCAGGCGCATCGCGCATGTGACCGGTCCCGCCCATCACGCGGCGGCCACCGACCGCGCCGCCCACACCGTCGACTGGTTGAAGACGGCCGGGATGCCGCTGGCCACCGGCCGCGTCCACCACGGCGAGTGGAGCGAGGCATGGGGCCGGCAGGCGGCCCGCGGGATCGTGGCGAACGCGCCCGACACGGACGCGATCTTCTGCGGCAACGACCAGATCGCCCGCGGCGTCACCGACAGCCTGCGCGAGAGCGGTCTACGGGTGCCCGACGACATCGCGGTGGTCGGCTACGACAACTGGGACACCATGGCCCTCGCCGCACGGCCCCCGCTGACCAGCGTGGACATGAATCTCACCGAGATCGGCCGCATGGCGGCGCTCAAACTCCTGGAGGCGATCGACGGCCGGCCCGATCCCGGCATCCATCGCACCCCGTGCCGGCTCGTCGTCCGGGACTCCACCTGAACGATTCCGGCATCGGATGCCCGACTGACCCGACACCGAGAACAAGCACAGGGCCCCGCGCTGCGAGGCCCTGTTCCCGTATGGCTACGGCGAACGGACATGTAGCGCTGTGTGCCTGTCCTGGTCGTCGTTTCCCCTCGTCCGGGGCCTCGTCGGGCTGAACGAGTGGTCTCGGGCGTGCGCTCGGCGGTTTGGTCCGCCCGTGCCCGCCCGTTCCGCCCTCTGGGCGGGCCAGTCGCCCAAGGGTGGTGCGGGCGGGGGCCACCGGGGCGATGCGGGGGTCGGCTGCCCGGCTCGTACAGGGCCGGGGCAGGGGTCGGGCCGGGCAGCCGGAGGGGGCGTGCGTCAGCTCGTCGAGGGGTTGACGGTGAGGGTGGCCGTGTTGTTCGTCAGGTCGGGGTCGAAGGTGCGGACGGCGGGTTCGTAGGCGTCGTTGTAGAGGGCGGCGCGGGCGGTGGCGTTCGGGATGACCTCGTCGATGTGGAGGGTGAAGGGGAAGGCGCGGGTGGCGGGCTTGCCGGCTTCGGTGAGGTAGATGGGGGTGTTGCAGCGGTAGCGGGTCTCGGACTGGGACCAGCAGGCGTCGGGGGCGGAGGCGACCGAGGTGCCGGCGGGGATGTCGATGTCGACGGTCGCGGCGGGTTCGCCCGCGCCGAGGGAGGCGACCCAGGCGGGGCCCGCGTTGTGGACGGTGACGGTGGCGGGGACGGTGTCGCCGGCCGCGCCGGAGACGGTGGAGGCGGTCAGCCGGTAGTCGGCTTGGTTGACGGTCTTCACCGTGAAGCTGCGGTACGGCTGGAGCTCGTCGGAGGGGGCGGCGGCCGGGGTGAGGTTCAGCTCCGGGCCGGTGCCCGGGGTGAAGACGCGGCCGGTGCGGGCCTCGGCGAGCGCCTGCTCGGAGTAGGGCTGCGCCGAATAGTCGACGCGGTCGAAGAGGGCCATGTCCTTGGTGCGGAACTTCAGCGGGAGGGAGTGGTACGAGCCCGGAGTCGTCCGCTCGTCCAGGACGCAGAGGAACGTACGTCCGGTGACGGCGTTCGTGGACTCGCAGTTGGAGGGGACGGACATGCCGAGGCGGATGCCGCGGGAGGTGAAGACGGTGAGCAGGGTGCGGTCGGCGGTGCGGTTGCCCTGGTTGCCGAGGACGACGGGGGAGTCGAAGGGCTGGTCGGGTGCCATACCGGTGCGGTACTCGGCCTGGGTGAGGCCGAGCGCGCGGCCGTCGTTGACGGCGACGTGGGTCTCGCCCGGGTAGGCGTTCATGCCGCCGGCCTGGGCGGTGTAGCGGACGTAGCCGTCGTTGCCGTCGGTGGCGCCCGGCTTGGTGGTCAGGCCGATCCGCGCGGCGGGGGCGTTGGCGCCGCCGGGGAGTTCGGGGGTGGTGCAGACCGCGGTGGTCTCGTTCTCCGGGCGGCAGTTCGCGGGCCAGGTGACCTCGGCGAACGCGGCGACTCCGGAGGCGTCGACGGTGAGCGTGCCGGCCGGGACGGTGGTGGCCGTGTTGTCGTGGCTGATCTGCACGGTCAGCGACTGCGACGGTGCGGGGGAGCCGTCCTCGGACGGGCCCGCGAGGGTGATCTCGTACGGGTCGGACCAGAGCCACAGGGCATCGGAGGCGGCCGCGGCGGGGGCAGCGGCCGGGCCGGTGACGGCGGCGAGCGCGCCGAGTGCGGCGGCGGAGGCGATGAGCGTCTTCTTCACGGGGATCATGACAGCGGAGATCGGCGGATGGTTGTACGGGGAAGGAGGGCCGGTTTCAGTCCGCCGGGTCGGCCGTGCGGTCGTCGATGATGCCCGAGGTGGCGATGAGGTAGCCGAGTTGCGCGCGGCTGCCGCTGCCGAGGGCGGCGGAGAGTTCGGCGATGTGGCCGCGGCAGGTGCGGACCTCCATGCCGAGACGGCGGGCGATCGCTTCGTCGACGTGGCCCTCGACGTGGAGGTGGGCGGTGGCCGGCTGGGTGCCGGTGCTCCGTCGGGCGGGCCTCGTAGGGGGATTCCTCGGACCAGGGGGATGGGCTGGCGAGAGCGCCCAGGCGATGGCCGACACGACTCGCGCGACCGAACGCCGAAAGCAGCACCTCACCGCCGCCTGGGCCACCCCGTTGATCACTTCACGCAATGACCCTGGGTGGTAACCGCGCACCTCCGACGCCGGACTTCCACTCATGATCACCACTCGAAGTCGTGCTCACCGATCACATAAACGTGCGATCTCCCTGACCGCAGTGCTCACGGAAATTCGGTGCCTACACCGCTCGCAGGATCCGCATTGAGATGGACACCGTCCATGCAGGACGGGCAGCGATCGGGCTCTTTTCCCCGTTCCGTGGACAATGACTGCGGTCGGTAACTACGGTCGTTTCCAGGGTTGTGCGGAGCCCGGAGAGACCCGGCAAGAAGAGCCCTCCGGACACGATGGTCGAGGCGGCTGTCGAGTGACAGCCGTCCCGAGGGTGGGCCACCCGCGGGCGTGCGGAAGAAGAGAAGCGGGCTCTCGCTCCATGCGACGGAGGTCTCCCCGGCGAAATACTTGGCAGCCTTCCACAGGATCTCCCGTTCCTCTTTCTGCTCGCAAACCTTCTTCCGCAGGGCCGCGTTCTCCGCTTCCAGCGGGGCCGGCGGCTGAGACGGTTCCTGCGTCCGGCGTCCCCGAGGGCGACTGACGCCGGCTGCCCTCACCCAGTTCCGCAGAGTCTCCGTGCTGATCCCCGGATCGGCGGCGACCGACCTGATCGTCGCTTCGGGCCGTGACTCGTACAGCGCGACCGCGTCCGCCTTGCACTCCGGTGGGTAGTTCTTCATGACCACGAGTGGTCTGTTCTCAGGTCCTCAGGATCCAGTGTCGCGTGTGTCCAACATCCGGGGTCAAGGCCCGCCAGGCTTGAGAGGGTCACAGGCCGGCACGTAGTGCTCAACCGTTTTTTCTGCTGGGTTCTGGACCCTGCCCTCAGCTTGTCGTTCAGCCTCGACTCATCTCACGCCGAGGAAGCTCAGGAGCCACAGAACTCCGCGTCGACGACTCGCTGTTCGTGGACGTTCCAGTCGCCGTTGAAGTTGAGCGACAGCACGTGCTCACCGTCGGCCGTGGCCATGGACTGCGAAATGGAGCCCTGGATACCGCCGTTGTGGCCCCATATCTCGGTGCCGCACGACAGCGTCATCTTCATCAGACCCAGGCCGTAGGAGAAGTTCGGCAGGTCCTTGGGTGAGACGGTCGTCATCATCTCCTTCAGCTGAGGCGCTTTCAGGAGTCGGCCGGAGAACAGCGTTCGGTGGAACCGGTTGAGGTCGTGATTGTTGGAGATCATCTCTCCGGCGGCGCCCGCGAAGGAGGGGTTGAGTTCGGTGACGTCGTAGGTCGCGCTGTTCGGCTCCCCCCGCCCGGCCAGTTCCCCGGTCAGCTTGGAGTAGGCGCGTCCGCTGGGGCCCGCGACGCGGGCGCGGGTGCCCGGCACCGTGGTGGAGTCCAGGTGCAGGGGGCGCAGGATCCGCTGCTCGATCTCATGGGCGTACGAGTGTCCGGTGGCCTTCTGGATCACCATGGAGGCGATGACGTAATTGGTGTCGCTGTAGCTCCACTTGTCGCCGTCGCCGGTGGGGGCGAAGACGGGCTCGTGCTTCATGGCCAGTTGGACGATCTGGCGGGGCATCCAGGTGTCGTACCGGTGCGTGAGGAAGTCGGTGCCGAACGCCCTGCGCTTGAAGTCCCCGTCGTCGGTGTAGCTGTAGATCCCGCTGGTGTGATTGAGGAGCTGCCGTATCTTGATCTTGCTGCCGTCGTGCCCGTTGCCCCGCACCAGGCCCGGCAGCCAGTGGTCCACCGTGTCGTCCAGGCTCAGCCTCCCCTCCTCCTCCAGCTGGAGCACCACCGTCGCCACGAACGTCTTGGTGATCGAGCCGATCCGGAAGCGGTCGTCGGCCCGCGGCTTGCGGCCGGTCGTCAGATCCGCGGTTCCCGCACGTCCCGCCCAGGTGTCCTTCCCCAGCTCGGCGAGCACGATCCCCCCGGGCACCCCGTCCTGGACCACCGACTCCAGGGCCGCCCGGGTGGCCGCGTGCCCGTCCCGCGCCGCCGAGGCGTCCGCGGTACCGGCAGCCGAGGCCGGCAGGGCGAGACCGGCGCTCATCATGACCGTGGCGACCATCCCGACGGCAGCGGCCCGCAACCTGCGCTCCCCTCCCGGGCGGACACTTCTTGCGGACGTACGTGAACCGTTGGCAGCGTGCGGGAGCTCGTACACGAAAGACTCCTGTCTCCAATTGGTGACGACCTGATGCGAGCCCAGTATTTTCGATCAAGGTCCGGGCCCGGGATACCGCCAACCACCCTCTTGAAGTGGGGCTACCCCCCGGTCCGCCGGTCGGTGTGGCGGCTCATGTCGTTCGTTGCCGGGGCGCACCGAGATACAGCTCGGCCCCAGTGCACCGAGCGCGCACTGCTCCAGGTTCGGGGGTGTTTCAGGTCAGCTGCGGGGGAGCGTGCCCAGGAGGGTTGCCGTCAGGGCCAGCTTCAAGGAGTCCTTCAGCTCGAGGTGGAAGCGTGCGAGGTCGGGCTCGGCCTCGTAGGCCGCTTGCAGGCTGGGTGGGGGGGTGCTGTACGCCGACAGCGCGCCGGCCATGACCATGGTCTGCAGGCTGAACAGCGTCGCGTTCTCGCCCAGCTCCGGCAGGTACTTCAGGAGCAGTGAGGTCATGGTTGTCAGGCGGTCCAGAGAGGCGCGCTTGTACCGTGCGACCACCTCGACGGAGACGTTGTGTTCCAGGACGCTGCCCTGCGCACCGAAGAGGTCGCACAGTACCGCTCGGCCGGAGAGTGAGCGGCTGAGGATCTCGGCCACCGCTGCCGCTCGCTCGGCCATGGGTAGGTTTTCGTCGACGTCGGCGGTCAACTCTCCTGCCAGTTCCGTCAGCCACTCCTGCAGGAAGCGGTCCAGCAGTTCCAGCAGCACCGCCTCGCGGGACTCGAAGTAGCGCAGCACGTTCGGCTTCGCCAGGCCCACCCGGCGGCTGAGCTCGTTCAGGGTGACCGAGGCCACAGGCATCTCATCGAGCATCGCCGACGTCATGTCGAGGATCGCCCGTCGTCGGATCTCCCGCTGCTCTTCGGTGCGCGCCCGCTGGAAAGTCACGATCACAAGCCTAACTTAAGTACCCTCGGTACGTTGACAATGTACCTCAGGTACTTTAAATTCATGGGGGCAAGATACCTTCGGTACTTAATCGGGTGGGAGTCTGACATGGGCGAGAAGTGGACGACGGCGTACATTCCGGACCAGCGCGGGCGGGTGGCCGTGGTGACCGGGGCCAATACCGGACTGGGCTACGAGACCGCCAAGGCGTTGGCCGAGCGCGGGGCCTCCGTGGTGCTCGCCGTGCGCAATGTCGAGAAGGGCGAGCAAGCCGCGGCGCGCATGACCGGTGACGTGACCGTCCAGGCGCTGGACCTGACCTCGCTCGACTCCGTCCGTACGGCGGCGGCGTCGCTGCGGTCCCGGCTCGACCGGATCGACCTGCTGATCAACAACGCGGGCGTGATGTACACCCCGAAGCAGACCACCCGGGACGGCTTCGAGATGCAGTTCGGCACCAACCACCTCGGTCACTTCGCGCTCACCGGGCTGCTGCTGGAACTGATGCTGCCGGTGTCCGGCTCGCGCGTGGTGACGGTCAGCAGCACCGGCCACCGCATCCGGGCCGCGATCCACTTCGACGACTTGCAAGGGGAGCGGTCGTACGGCCGGGTCGCCGCCTATGGTCAGTCAAAGCTGGCCAACCTCATGTTCACGTACGAGTTGCAGCGTCGGCTTGCCACGCACGGCACCACCGTCGCGGTGGCCGCACACCCCGGCATGTCCAGCACCGAGCTCGCCCGCAACAGCCCTGCGGCCCTCCGCCTTCCGCTCACCTGGCTCGCGCCGCTGATCACCCAGACGCCGGCGATGGGCGCACTGCCGACCCTGCGCGCCGCCACCGACCCCGCCGCGCTCGGCGGCCAGTACTACGGCCCCGGCGGACGCAACGAGATCATGGGGCACCCCCGGCTGGTCACCTCCAGCCCGCAGTCGTACGACGCAGCCGTCCAGCAGCGGCTGTGGGCCGTCTCCGAAGACCTCACCGGGGTGAAGTTCCCCATCGCCGAGTTCGCTCAGAAGCCGCTTTCCTCCGGATCGGCCGCAACCCAGTAGCAGGCCCACGCCTGCACGTTTCGCGCAACCGAGGGCAAGGCCGGCGACCCCCGCTGACCCGGCTTCGCCCGCCGCTACGGCTTCCCCGCCCGGTGCAGTGTGAAGTCGAGCCCTCCCGCCCGCCGAACTTCGGCGCCTGGTCCTCGATGCCGTCGACCCTTACGTCGACCGCGCCGTCCTGGCCCGGCAAGTCGCCCTCGAGGACGAACAGCGTCGCGCTCTGGCGGCGTTCCCGAGCGGGTGGGGCGGCCCGGTGTGACGATCGGCGCGGCCGGGTTGAGGCGCTGTCGGGCCGGGTGGCTGCACCTATGGTTGTTTCCCGGCCCGCCGGTGATGACGTCGCCGTGGGCCAAGGCGTCGATCGTCTCGCGCAGTGCGGTGAGGTCGGCCTGTCCCAGGCCGGTGCGGATGCTCGGGCGGCGGGCGCCCGGGGCGTCTCCGGCAGATGACGGCCGGCGGGCTGGACCTGGAGGTCCCGGCCGTCCGGGGTGACGGTGGTGCCGTGGATCTGGCGGCTGACTGCCGGTACCAGGGATGGAGCTGGAAGGCGGTGCACACCATGGCGCCGCGTTCGGCGTGGCCAGGCCAGGCGGCTCGCCGAAGTCGGGATGGTCTGCGTCGTCGAAGCACTGGATCAGCACCTGCTCGGTCCCGAACCGGCCCGGGCGGCGCCCGACGGTGCAGAAGACCGGTTCGCCGTACCGGTGCAGCAGACGGGTCTGTCCGAGCGGGACGTCGGCAGCCACCGCCTCCCGCAGTTCCTCGTACGGCCGGCCCTGCCCGCGGCCTGGCGCCGCGCAGCGAGTTCGCGCGAGATGCAGACCGTCAGGGTCGCGGCGGCCACACCGCGCAGCGCACGGTGTGGCCGCTGGAGGCGTTCTACGTCCACGACGACGACGTGGCCGTGGTGGAGACGCTGACCGCCGGGACCGGGGTGACGCAGCCGCGCGAACCGGCCGACTACGCGAGGGCGTTCGCCAGCCTGGCGGAGATGGCCGTGTACCGGCTCGTCAGACCGCTGCGGCGCGGGCCTACCTGCGGTCAGGTGCGCGGATTGACTTCCCGGCTAACGATGATAGCTTTTAGCTTATGAAGTTAGCCAACGGGCTGGCGGACCCCATGGAGGTAGTCGTGACCGAGTTCCTGAACGTCGATGGTGGCACCATCGCGTACGAGGTGAGCGGCGTAACCGGGCCGCTGGTGGTAGTCGCCCACGGCATGGGCGACAGCCGCGAGGCCTACCGGTTCTTCACCCCCGCCCTGGTGGAAGCCGGCTACCGAGTCGTCGCGGTGGACCTGCGCGGCCACGGCGAGTCCAGCGTCGGGTGGGCGTCCTACACCCGCACCGACCTCGCGGGAGACCTGATCACCCTGGTGAAGCACCTCGGGGGACCGGCGGTGCTCGTCGGCCACTCCATCGCCGGCGGCGCGGTCACGATCGCCGCGGCCGAGGCCCCGGAGCTCGTCACCGCACTGGTCGAGCTCGCGCCCTTCACCCGTAAGCAGCAATTCCGCCTCGGTGACCTGGGGGTGGCCGGATACCGCCGCGGCGCGACCCGTCTCATGGGCGCCACCATCCTCGGCAGCACCCGGCAGTGGGCCAAGTACCTCGACGTCGCCTACCCCGGCGTCAAGCCCGCGGACTGGGACAGGCGCATGGCGCAGATCACCACGATGCTGGAGGAGCCCGGCCGGATGAAGGTCCTGCAGGCGATGGGCAAGACCCGCCCTGTCGACGCCGGTGAGCAACTGGCCAACGTCACCTGCCCGGTGCTCGTCGTGCAGGGCACCCTCGACCCCGACTGGGCCTCGCCGCAGGCGGAGGGTGAGGCGATCGTCGCCGATCTGCCGACCGGCCTGGGCCGGCTGGAGATGATCGAGGGGGCCGGTCACTACCCGCACGTCCAGTTTCCTCAGCAGACCCTCACCGCGGTCCTGACCTTCCTGGCCGGCGTCAATGCCTAGGGCGGGCCTGGACGCGGCCACGATCACCGCCGCCGCCGCCGAACTCGCCGACGAGATCGGCTTCTCGGAGCTGACCATGGGTCGGCTGGCCGAGCGGGTCGGGGTGCGCGCCCCGTCGCTCTACAAGCACATCGCCAGCCAGGACGACCTCCACCGGCGCATCGCGGCGCTCGCCTTCGACGAGGCCGCCGAGGCGATCGGCGCGGCCATCCAGGGCCGCGCCGGCCG
>NZ_JBEXWB010000071.1:0-21457 GCF_040629645.1 Streptomyces sp. NPDC005899
CCGGCCGGCACCTGGCCGGACCCCGCGGCCGTGCTCCTCACGGCGCTCGGCCCCGGCCCCCGGCTGTGGGAGCGCGGCCCCGCCCACCCGGAGGCCCTGGTGGTGCGGCTGGGCACGTCGGAGCGGGCCGGTCTGCCCGCCGTGCCCGTCACCGTGGGGCTGCGGGAGGCGGGCTCCCTGGGGCTCGCGGGCCCCCGGGCCCGGCTGACCGGGCTGGCCCGCTCGGCGGTGGCCCAGCTCGCCGCCCTGCACTCCCCCTTCGACCTGGAGATCGTCCTGATCAGCACGGACCGGGCACGCGGCGCGGAGGAACGCCGCCGCGACTGGTCCTGGCTCGGGTGGCTGCCCCACCTGCGCCCCATGCACGGCCAGGACTGCAGGCTCCTCCTCGCGTACGACCGCGAGCAGGCGGCGGCCAGGACGGCGGAGCTGGTGCGCCGCATGGAGGACGGGCCGCTGGGGCACGCCTGGGCGAGCGCGGACCGCTCGGCCGTCGCCGAGGCCGCCCGCGGCCACGCGGGGCCGTACACCGTGGTGATCGTGGACGGCGACCCGGGCTCGGCCGAGCTGCGCGAGGCCACCGCCGGGCTGGCGGGCGCCGGTGCGGCCGCCGGGATCCACCTCGTCTGCCTCGCCGAGACGCCGGCCGCCTCACCCACCTCCCCGGTCGCCGCCACCTACGACGCGGCGTGCCGCGCCTCGATCCCCTTCCGCGAGTGCGGGGCCGTCGCCATGCTGAGCGGCGACGTGGCGACCGCGCTGCGCCTGCTGCGCACCGCGGGCGGCCGGACGGCGGGCCACGGCACCGTCGCCACGGTGGACGCGGTGTCGGTCCCCTGGGCCGAGCGGTTCGCCCGGGCCCTCGCACCCCTGCGGGACGAGGGGTCGGCCGTGCTGCCGGGCAGGCCCGTGGCCGCCGCGCCGCCCCCGTCCGCCCGCCTCCTGGACGAGCTGGGCCTCGCGCGGGCCACCCCGGCCTCCCTGATGGCCCGCTGGGCCTCCACGGCCGAGCAGCAGCCCGGTGCCACGCTGCCCCCGGTGGTCCCCGCCGGGGCCGACCTGGACACGGCCGGGTCCGGCCGCACCCTGAGCACCGGGCCCCGGGTGGGCCCGCAGCGCGGGACCGCCCGGCCCGCACCCGCCCCGTCGCAGGGCCACGGGCCCACCAGCTCCGGCTCCGGCCACCTGTCGTCCGGCGCGACGGCCGGGGCCGGGACCACCCGGATCGTGGCGCAGCGGCGCGACGGCGGGCCCCTGCCCGGCCCGGCGGCCGCCGGGTCTGCCGGGCGCCCGGTGATAGTTCTCGGCGCCGGACCCCGCGGCCCCCTCTCCGTCGATCTCGCCGGCGAGGGGCCGCACCTGCTGATAGAGGGACCGGCGGGCAGCGGCCGCACGGAACTGCTGCGGGCCGTGGCCGCCTCGCTGGCTTCCGCCGCCCGGCCCGACCGGCTCGGCATCCTGCTGATCGACGGCTCGGGCGGCGAGCACGGGGAGCGCGGCGAGGGGCTGCGCCCCTGTACGGAGCTGCCGCACGTCTTCACGCACCTCGTCGCCTCCGATCCCGTCCGGATGCGCGAGTTCGCCCAGGCACTCGGTGGCGAGCTGAAACGCCGGGCGGAGCTGCTCGGCGGGCTCGACTTCACCGCATGGCACGAGCGGTACGCCGAATCGCAGGCTCTGCTGACCGGCCGGCGCCCGGGCAGCGCCGCCGAACAGCGCGGTGACCTCGACACCCCCGCCGGCGGCACCCTGCGGCTGCGCCCGGCGGCCGCCCGCGCCGCGGACCCCGGCCCGTCCCCGCTGCCCCGGCTCGTCGTCCTGGCGGACGACTTCGACGCCCTGGTGGCCCCGGCGCTCGGGAGTCCGGGCCGCCCGTCCGCCGGGTCCGTCGTCCGGGTCCTGGAAGCCGTGGCCAGGGACGGCGGGCGCCTGGGCGTCCACCTCGTCGCCGCCTCCGGCCGGCCGGACCGCACCGAGGACACCGAGCTGGCCCGGGGTGCCCGGCTGCGCATCGTGCTCGACCCGCCCGTCGTGCCCCCCTCCCCCGACGAGGCGGCGCCCGGCCGGGGACGGCTCGGGCATCCGGACGGCCGGGTGACGCCGTTCCAGGGCGGCCGGGTCACCGGCCGCATCCCGCGCACGGCGACGCTGCGCCCGACCGTGGTCCCGCTGGAGTGGGAGCGGATGGGCGATCCGCCGGCCCGCCGGCCGGTCCGCGAGCTGGGCAACGGGCCCACCGACCTGGCGCTGCTGGCCAGCGCGCTGGAGCGGGCGGCCCGGTCGGTGAACGCCGAGCGGCTTCCCCCGTTGAGCCCGTACACCGCGCCCTCGCCCTCCTGATCGCCGAGCCCCACCGACCTGGCGCGACGTCACGAGCCTGTCACGATCGGCCAGTTGGGAGTGATCGCGGTATTGCGGCGCTGGTGCACCCGGCGTAGGACTGTGCGCACGGACGATGTGAACCGCACGATGCGGGGCGTGAGCGGCACCGCAGGGTCCGACCGTTCGGTGCCGGTCCGCCCACGCGCGTGCAGGAGAGACGGGGCAGGAATGCGCACAACCCTTCGCATGCGGCGAGCCGCTCTGGTGTTCACCGCCATCGGGGCGCTCGCACTCACCGGTTGCAGCGACGGCGGTGGCAAGGACAAGAAGGCGGGCGAGGGCTCCGGCCCGGACAAGGAGAGCTCGCCGAGCGTCGCGCTGCCGAAGCTGGACGGCCAGAAGATCTCGGTCGCCGCGGTGTGGACGGGCCCTGAGCAGGCCAACTTCACGAAGGTGCTGGACGAGTTCGAGAAGCGCACGGGTGCCACGGTCACCTTCGTCCCGGCGCAGGACCCGATCGTGAACTTCCTCGGTACGAAGATCGCGGGCGGTCAGCCCCCGGACGTGGCGATGATCCCGCAGGTGGGCGCCATCCAGCAGGCGGTGGCCAAGAAGTGGGCCAAGCCGGTCGGCCCGGAGGCGCGGGCCCAGCTGGGTCAGAACTACGCCAAGGTCTGGCAGGACCTCGGCAGCGTCGACGGCACCCAGTACGGCGTCTACTTCAAGGCCGCCAACAAGTCGCTGGTCTGGTACAACACCAAGGCGTTCGAGAACGCGGGCGCGAGCGAGCCGAAGACCTGGAAGGACTTCATCGCCACCGCGGAGACGGTGTCCGCCTCCGGCGTCACGCCGGTGTCGGTCGGCGGTGCGGACGGCTGGACGCTCACCGACTGGTTCGAGAACATCTACCTCTCCCAGGCGGGCCCGGAGAAGTACGACCAGCTGGCCAAGCACGAGATCAAGTGGACGGACCCGTCGGTCAAGGACGCGCTGACCACCCTGGCCGAGCTCTTCGGCAAGCCGAGCCTGATCACGGGCGGTGCCGACGGGGCCCTTCAGACGGAGTTCCCGGCGTCGGTCACGCAGACGTTCACCGGGGGCGACCAGCCCAAGGGCGCGATGGTGTTCGAGGGCGACTTCGTGTCCGTCAACATCGCCCAGACCGAGGCGAAGATCGGTACGGACGCCAAGGTGTTCCCGTTCCCGGCGGTCGGCGCCGACTCCCCCGTCGTGACGGGCGGTGACGCGGCCGTGGCGCTCAAGGACGGTAAGGGAGCCCAGGCCCTGCTGACCTGGCTCGCCTCCAAGGACGCGGCGAGGATCTGGGCCGAGGCCGGCGGGTTCATCTCGCCCAACAAGTCGCTGGACACGGCCGCCTACCCGAACGACGTGCAGCGCACGATGGCCGAGGCGCTGATCGACGCCGGGGACGACGTGCGTTTCGACATGTCCGACCAGGCCCCGCAGTCGTTCGGCGGGACGCCCGGCAAGGGCGAGTGGAAGACGCTCCAGGACTTCCTGAAGAACCCGAAGGACATCGCGGGGACCCAGGCCAAGCTGGAGTCCGACGCCGCCAAGGCCTACACGAGCTGACGGGATGACCACAGCGACCGCGGGGGGCACCGCACCGGTGCCCCCCGCCGACAAGCGTCCCGGTGGGCGCGGGCCCGGACCCGCGCGCTCGCGGCGGAGTGTGACGGGCACGCGCAGGGTCGTCGCGGCGGTGTTCCTGCTGCCGGCCCTCGTGCTGCTCGGCGCCCTCGTCGTCTATCCGATCGTGTACTCCGTCTACCGGTCGTTCTTCGACCAGGCGGGCACGGGCTTCGCCGGCCTCGACAACTACAAGGCGCTGTTCACCGACGACACCATCCGCACGGCGGTCAGGAACAACGCGGTCTGGGTGGTCCTCGCCCCGACGGTCTCCACGGCGCTGGGCCTGATCTTCGCGGTGCTGACCGAGCGGATCCGCTGGGGCACGGCGTTCAAGCTGATCGTCTTCATGCCGATGGCGATCTCCATGCTGGCCGCCGGCATCATCTTCCGGCTGGTGTACGACCAGGCTCCGGAGCGCGGGGTCGCCAACGCGGTGGCCGTGGGCGTGCACGACACGTTCGCCGCGTCGTCGGCGTTCCCCAAGGCGCACCCGCTGCCCGTCCATCCGCTGAAGGCGGGCGGTGGCGGCTCCTTCGTCACCAAGGAGCCCGTCCGGGCGGGGGAGCCGGTGCTGCTGCCGCTGGTCGGGGTGGCGCCCGCCAAGATGCCGGACGACGCGGCGCCGGCGAAGGCCGCGCCGGCGTCCGGTGACGGGGTCACGGGCACCGCGTGGCTGGACTTCACCAAGGGCGGCGGCGGCAGGCCGAACGTCGTCGACCCCTCGGAGTCCGGCCTCAAGGGCATCGAGGTCGAGGCCGTCAAGGGCGGCAGGGTCGTCGCCTCGACGACGGCGGGCGCCGACGGGGTCTTCACGCTGCCCGCGTCGGCGGACGGCGCCGTGCTCCGCCTGCCCGCGGACAACTTCCGGGAGCCGTACAACGGCGTCGACTGGCTGGGGCCCTCCCTGGTGACCCCCGGCATCATCGGCAGCTACGTCTGGATGTGGGCGGGCTTCGCGATGGTCCTGATCGCCGCGGGCCTCGCGGGCCTGCCCCGCGAACTCCTCGAGGCGGCCCGGGTGGACGGGGCGAACGAGTGGCAGGTGTTCCGCCGGATCACCGTCCCGATGCTGGCTCCCGTCCTGGCGGTGGTGCTGGTCACCCTGATGATCAACGTCCTGAAGATCTTCGACCTGGTCTTCATCATCGCCCCCGGCTCCTCGCAGGACGACGCGAACGTCCTGGCGCTGCAGCTGTACCGGTCCTCGTTCGGTACGGACGCGGACCTCGGGGTCGGCAGCGCCATCGCCGTCCTCCTGCTGCTGCTGGTGATCCCGGTGATGCTGTTCAACATCCGCCGCATACGGAAGGAGGGACGGCGATGACCACGAACGAGGCCGCGCAGGCGGCTCCCACCCCGGACGCGGTGCGTGCGGTGTCCCGGCCGGAAGCCGCACCGGCCCGGCGGTCCCTGGGCTCCCGGCTCGCCGCGAGGGCCGGCGGTGGTGTCATGCGGGTCTTCCTCGTGCTGGTGGCCCTGTTCTGGCTGATGCCGACCATCGGGCTGCTGCTCTCCTCGCTGCGGGGGTCCGACGACATCGCGGCGACCGGCTGGTGGAAGGTCTTCTCGGCACCGTCCGAGCTGACGTTCGACAACTACCAGCGCCTGCTGGACAACCCGGTGATCACCGACTCCCTCCTCAGCACCGTGCTGATCACCGTCCCGGCCACCCTGCTGGTCGTGGTGATCGGCTCGTTCGCGGGTTACGCGTTCGCCTGGATGGAGTTCCCCGGCCGCGACTGGTGGTTCCTGGTGGTGGTCGGCCTGCTGGTCGTGCCCGTGCAGGTCGCCCTGATCCCCGTCTCCGAGCTCTTCGGCGCGATCGGGATCTTCGAGACGACCTTCGGTGTGATCATGTTCCACACGGCGTTCGGGCTGCCGTTCGCCATCTTCCTGCTGCGCAACTTCTTCGCCGAGATCCCGCGCGAGCTCCTGGAGGCCGCGCGGCTGGACGGCGCGGGCGAGATCCGGCTGTTCACCCGGGTGGTCATGCCGCTGGGCGGGCCGGCGATCGCCTCGCTCGGCATCTTCCAGTTCCTCTGGGTGTGGAACGACATGCTGGTCGCGCTGATCTTCGCCGACTCGGAGTCCCCGCCGATCACGGTGGCCCTGCAGCAGCAGGTCCGGCAGTTCGGCAACAACATCGACGTGCTGGCACCCGGCGCCTTCGTGTCGATGGTGATTCCGCTGGCCGTGTTCTTCGCGTTCCAGCGGCAGTTCGTCTCCGGCGTGATGGCCGGCGCGGTCAAGTAGGAGAAACCGACAACAGCACAGAGGTTCGTCAACCTCGGGGCGGCCCGTTCACTCTCGAATGGGCCGCCCTACCTCGTATTTCCCCCGAATGCCACGTCCGGCGTAACCATGTCACTCCATCGGCCGTTTGCGGGCCACCTGCCCGCCCGCGAGCGCCCCTGGATGTGTTGTGCCCCGGTTCAGTGTCATCGTGCCCGCGTACCGGGTCCAGGCGTACCTGCACGCGTGTCTCGACTCCGTGCTGGACCAGTCGTACAAGGACTACGAGATCATCGTGGTCGACGACTGCTCGCCGGACGCCTGCGGCCCGATCGCCGACGAGTACGCCGCCCGCGACCCCCGGGTCAGCGCCGTGCACCTCCCGCACAACGCCGGACTGGGTCCCGCCCGGAACGCCGGCGTCGCCAGGGCGAGCGGTGACTACCTGCTCTTCCTCGACGGCGACGACACCTTCACCCCCGAAGCACTGCAGACCATCGCCGACCGGCTGGACGCGACCGGCGGACCCGACGTCCTCGTCTACGACTACGCCCGCACCTACTGGTCGGGCGGCGCCGTGCGCAACACCTTCGCCGAGCACCTCGCGGAGACCGGCCCCGCCTCCTTCCGGCTGGCGCAGCGCCCCGAGCTGCTCAAGGTCCTCATGGTCGTCTGGAACAAGGCCTACCGCCGCGAGTTCATCGAGGCCGAGGGCTTCGCCTTCCCGCCCGGCTACTACGAGGACACCCCCTGGACCTACCCGGTGCTGATGGCCGCCGGATCGATCGCCGTCCTGGACGCGGTCTGCGTCGGATACCGCCAGCGGCGCCGGGGCAACATCCTGTCCACCACCACCCGCAGGCACTTCGACGTCTTCGACCAGTACGACCGGGTCTTCGCGTTCATCGACGCGCGCCCCGAACTCGCCGTCTGGCGGCCGGTGATGTTCCGCCGCATGCTCGACCACTTCTCGACGCTGTTCACCTCCCGGGGCAGGCTCCCGCGCGGCACCCGGGCCGAGTTCTTCCGCCGCGCCCGTGCCCACTGCCGCCGCTACCGCGTACCCGGGGCCCCCGTGCCGTGCCGCACCCGCCTGCGGCACGCGCTGTTCCGGCTCGGCGCCCACCGCACGTACCGCTTCCTGTGGGCCGCGCAGCAGCTGCGCGGCCGGCTGCGCCACCGCTGCGCCGCCCTGCGCCGTGCGGCGCGCGGAGCCGCCCTCCAGCTGCACTACCGCGTCCAGCTGCGGCTGCCGGTCCGCCCCGCGGACGCGGTGTTCGCCGCCTACTGGCACCGGGGCTACACCTGCAGCCCCGCGGCCCTGGAGGCCACCGCCCGCGCCCTGGTCCCCGGCCTGCGCACCTTCTGGATCTGCCGCCCCGAGGACGCGCACACGGTGCCGGCGGCCACCCGCGTGCTCCACCCGGGGACGTACGCGTACTGGACGGCCCTGGCCCGCGCCGGATACCTCGTGAACAACGTGAACTTCGACCGCAGGCTGGTCAAGCGGCGCGGCCAGGTGTTCCTCCAGACCCACCACGGCACCCCCCTGAAGACCATGGGTACCGACCTGGTGCACCGCCCGGCGGCGGCCGGCCCCATGGACTTCGAGCAGTTGCTGCGCAACATCGACAAGTGGGACTTCTCGCTCTCCGCCAACGAGCACTCGACGCTCGTGTGGGAGCGCACCTACCCCTCCGGGTACACCACGCTGGAGTACGGCAGCCCCCGCAACGACGTCTTCCACCGCGCACGGCCCGCCGAGGTCGCACAGCTGCGGGAGCGGCTGGCGGTGCCGCCCGGCCACACCGCGCTGCTCTACGCACCGACCCACCGCGACTACCGGCGCGACCCGCACCCGCCCCTGGACCTGGTCCGGCTCGTCCGGGTGCTGGGACCGCACTTCGTGGTCCTGGCCCGCTCCCACTACCTCGACGCCGCCTCCCGGGCGGGCACCTCCTGCCCCTCGCACCCGCAGATCATCGACGTCACCGGCCATCCGTCCGTCGAGGAACTCTGCCTCGCCTCGGACGCGTTGATCACGGACTACTCGTCACTCATGTTCGACTACGTCAACCTCGACCGTCCGGTCGTCCTCCACCTCGCCGACCGGGAGGCGTACGAGGCGGCCAGGGGCACCTACTTCGACCTGGAGGCGTTTCCCCCCGGGGCCGTGGCCCGCGACCAGGACGAACTGCACCGGATCCTCGCCACGGACCACTGGCGCGGCCCCCGCGCCGCGCAGCGCCGGGCCGCCTTCCGGGCCCATTTCTGCCCGTACGACGACGGGCACGCGGCGGAGCGGGTGGTGCGCCGGGTCTTCCTGGGCGAGACCTCGGGACTGCCCGTGCCCACGCCCCTGAGGGACCTGGGCACCACGGGTGTGCCCCGTCAGGTGCCGGTGCGGGAGTACACCAACGGGTGAGGCGGCACGCCCGGGCCGTGCGGGCCGGGCCAGCACGGCCCGCACGGCCGCTCAGCGCTCCAGCAGCGCGAACAGGTCCTCCCAGCGGTCCATGACCTCTTCCTCGGAGAACCGCTGGACGGCGATCCGTGCCCGGTCCCCCATGGCGTCCCGCAGCCGGGGGTTGCCGGTCAGCCGCAGCAACCGGTCCGCGAGCGCGCCGACGTCCCCGGCGGGTGCCAGCAGTCCGTCCTCGCCGTCGCGGATGATCTCACGGACACCCGGCGCGCAGTCGAACGCCGCACAGGGCACCCCGCTCGCCATGGCCTCCAGCAGGGCGAGCGGGAAGCCCTCGCCGCGCGAGGACTGGACGAACACGGAGGACGCCGCGAGCGCCCCCGGGACGTCGTCCGTGCGGCCCCTCCACCGGACCGACCCGTCCAGGCCCAGATCCGTGCACCGGGTCCGCAGTTCCGCCTCGTCCTCGCCGGCCCCGTAGACGTCCAGCCGCCAGCCGGGGCGCCGCGGGGCCACCAGGGCCCAGGCGTCCAGGAGCATGTCGACGCCCTTCTGGTCGGTGAGCCGCCCGATGCTGGCCACGGCCTTCTCGCTCCGGGGCGAGGGCGCGCCGGGCAGCGCGGCCAGGGCGTTGGGCATGAAGCCGACGTTGTGCATCCCGTCGCCCGCCCAGGTGTCGGCGTCCTCCTCGGTGAGGACGAGCCAGCGGTCCAGCGCCCTGTAGTGGTTCCTGATCCAGCGGTAGCGGTGACTCGCCCGGGAGTAGTCGTAGGACTCGTGGCTCATCCCGATGACCCGGAGACCGGCCGTGTCCGCCTCGCCGACCCACTCCATGGCCCAGACCTGGCTGACGATCACCACCCCGCCGGGCCGCGCCGTGCGGAGGATGTCCGAGAGCCGGGCGACGGCACGCCGCTTCTCCGCCACGCGTGCCGCCTCGCGCCTCCTGGCCGTGAGCCGGAGGCGGTCCCGGAGGCCCTTCGGGGCCCACGGGGTCGGGGGGTGCTCCGGGTACAGCGCCGTCACGGGGTAGCCGGACGGTTCGGGCAGGGCCATCTTCAGCGCGGAGGCGTGGATCCCGATCACCCGCACCCGGTGGCCCCGCTCCAGCAGCAGCCGGGCCGTCCGGTGCGTCCAGCCCGTCACCCCGCCGAGTTCGTCCGTGCTGTTGGAGACGATGAAGACGTCGCGGACCTCACGGCTGCGGCTCATCGGCCGGCCTCCCCGTTGCGGGCCCCGCGGGCCGGGACGATGTGCCGGGCGAACACGGTGTCGACGACCGCGCGGGCCGCGTCCCCCCGGTCGTAGCCGCCGAACTCCTCGGCGAAGGCGGTGCGCCGTTCCTGGAAACCGGTGTCCGCGGTCTTCAGCCGGGCCAGCACGGCGAAGAGCTCGTCCTCGGTCCCGACGACCGGCCCGGGAGCCTTCTCCCGCAGGTCGAAGTAGCTGCCCCGGTCGGCGGCGTACGCGTCGAGGTCGGGGGCGAACAGGACGATCGGGCGGTCCAGGAGTGCGTAGTCGAACATGATCGACGAGTAGTCGGTGACGAGGACGTCGGCGAGCGCGAGCAGCTCGCTGACGTCGTGGTGGCCCGAGACGTCCACGACCGTGCCGGGCGGGCACACGGGCAGGCTCGCAGCCTCCAGGTAGTGGGCGCGCACCAGCAGGGTGTACGTGTCGCCGAAGCGCTCCGCGAAGCGTGCGGCGTCCAGCAGCAGGGGCCGGCGCCGGCGCCCGCCCCGGACGGCGCGGAAGGTCGGCGCGTAGAGCACGGTCTTGCGGTGGTCGGGCAGCCCCAGCCGCGCCGCGAGCGGCGGACGCGGCAGCCGTCCCTCGGCCTCCGCCCTGACCCGCGCCGCGATCAGGGCGTCGTTGCGCGGGTATCCCGTGCGCAGCAGGGACTCCTCGGGCAGCCGGTAGGCGCGGGCCAGCGTGCGCACGTCGTGCTCGGAGCGGACGAGGAAGTGGTCGAAGCGGTGCACGGCCCGCTGGAGCCGCTCGCGCTGCGGGGCGTTCTGCATCCGCACCCGGGTCTCGTCGAAGCCCATGCGCTTGTACGCCGAGCCGTGCCAGGTCTGCAGGTAGGTCGTGCCGGACGGTTTGCGCAGGTGCTGCGGGAAGCCCTGGTTGTCGACCCAGTACTCGGCCCGGGCGAGGGCCCACAGATACCGCCAGGACCACCGGCGCACGAGTCGCGCGCCGGCCGGGAAGCCGTCCGGGGAGTTCTCGTACGACCAGACGCAGTGCAGGGGCAGCCCCCTGCGGCGCACCTCCTCGTGCACGGCGCGGGGGCTGTCCCCGTAGCACCTGCCCATGTGGCTCTCGAAGACCACGGAGCCCTTGCGCACGGGCAGCCGGAGGAACCAGGAGTGGTAGACGGAGACCTTGCGGCCCCGGGCGTGCAGCCGGTCCAGCCGGGTGCGCAGGGCCCGCAGCAGGCTCCTGGCCCGGCGGGCGGGGCGGAAGTGGGTGGCGTAGTGGACGAACCGCCGGGCCGTGCGGGCGGGGCGGCCGCGGGCCTCCAGCCGGAGCGCCAGGTGGTCCTTGAGCGTGACGTAGGGCTGCCAGGTGTCACCGGCGGACCGGCCCAGCCGGGGGCGGGCGGGCGAGCGGTCCGCGGGGCCGACCAGGTCGTGCGGGGCGAACAGGTCGCTGACCGAGCGGGTCCGGCCGTCGTCCAGCACCATCCGGGCGTCCCACACGGTGTCGCGGACACCGAACGGGCGCAGACCGCGCGTGAGGTGGACGCGGGTGTGCCAGGCGACCGAGGTGGCCTCGCGCCGTACGTCCCCGACGGGGAAGCGGAACGCGCGGGAGCCGTCCCGCACCCGGAACTCCAGGTGCGCGGTGAGCGTCCGGTCCGGGGCGGGGCCGGTGTGGGCCGGCAGCACGAGACGGCCGGCGAGCAGGACCCGGCCGCCGTCGGGCTCGTAGCGGGTGAGCCGGTTCATCAGTCTCAGCTCGCCGAACTCCCGGTGCTGGTGGCCGAGCGCGGTGACGTCCATGACCGGGTCGGGCCGGCCCTGCCAGTACACCCGCCCGTCCTCGCCCGGGCCGAGCGGCGCGGCCACGGTGCCCCGCCTGCGCAGCGCGTACGCCGCCGCGAGCACCTCCTCCGCGTCGCCGCGGCACAGCAGCCCCACACCGACGCGCTCCACGGGCGGGAGGCCGAGCAGCGCGTCCCGCGGGACGACGTCCGCCAGCACCCGGGCGGCCGTCGCGGCGATCTCGTCGCGCTCGGCGGCGGAGCGCAGGACGAACGAACGCACGAGGGGCACGAGGTGGTCCCGGAGGAAGGCCCGGTCGCGTTCCTCGCGCAGGCTCGTCAGGCCCTGCGCCACCAGGACGTGGCACACCCGCCGGTGGGCCTCCACCAGACCGGCCAGGTCCCGGCCGGCGTCGGGCGCGGCGCGTCCGGAGACGATCCTGCGGCGTAGGAGCGCGATCCTGCCGACCACCGCCGCGGCGAGCGGGCCGAAGAGGATCCCGCTGCGGGCGAGGTCCTCGTCGTAGCGCAGGCCATGCCGCTCCAGCGCCGCACGCCGCAGGCAGAAACCGGTCACCAGGGCGTCGTGTGCGGCCAGTTCGGGCGCTTCGGCGAACCGTGCGAGGACCCGGGAGCGGGCGAACAGGGCCTGCTGCCAGGGCGGTTCCTGCTCCTTTGGCCCGTCCCCGGTCAGCCTGCTCCAGCAGCCGGCGACCAGGTCCGCGCCGGTGCGCTCCCCGGCCTCCCACAGGTTGCGGCAGGCGTCCCGCTGGAGGCGTTCGCCCTCACCGAGGACGAGGACGTACGTGCCCAGGGCCGCGTCGAGCCCGGCGTTGCGCAGGACCGGGACGGCGCCCGCCGGAGCGTCGGGAGCGAGGACGCGGATCCGGCCGGGCGCGTGCCCGGCGAGCGATCCGGCCATCGCGCGCAGGGCGGGGCCGGCGTCGGCGGGGAGGACGACGAGGGCCTCGACGGCGCGCAGCGACTGCTCGAGCACGGACTCCACGGAGGCCCGCAGGGCGGCCTCCCCGCCCGGTGCGGCGGTGATCACACAGCTGAGGTCGGGAGTGCTCATGCCCGCGCCCCTTCCAGCATCCGGTCCACGACCCGCGCCGCGGCCGTACCGTCGTCGAGATCGCAGAAGTCGGCGCGGAATCGGTCGTACGCCCCCCGGTGCCCGGCGGTCGCGGCCTCCGGGTCGCGCAGCGCCTCGACGACGCCCTGCGAGGTGGGCAGGAGCGGGCCGGGCGCCCGGTCCTCGAAGTCGAAGCAGAAACCGCGCAGGGTGTCGCGGTAGTGCTCCAGGTCGTGGGTGTGGAACAGCATCGGCCGGCCGGTCTGGGCGAAGTCGAACATCAGGGACGAGTAGTCGGTGACCAGCACGTCGCTGACCAGCATCAGTTCGGCGACGTCCGGGTAGCGCGACACGTCACGGACGAAGCCGTCCTCCGGGACGCTGCCGCCGACCAGGTAGTGGCGGCGCACCAGCAGCACGTGGTCGTCCCCGAGCATCCTCCTGGCCCGGGCCAGGTCCAGCTGGAGGTCGAGTCCGTACCGGCCTCCCCGCCTGGGCCGGTCCTCGCGCCAGGTGGGGGCGTAGAGCACCACCCGCCTGCCGTCGGGCACGCCCAGCGCCTCCCTTACGGCGACGGCCGTCTTCGCCCGCTCGGGGGCGTACAGCAGGTCGTTGCGGGGATAACCGCACTCCAGCACCTCCCCCGTGTAGCCGAAGGCACGGCGCAGGACGGAGGTGGAGAAGGTGTTCGGCGAGACGAGCACGCTCCACTGGGCGGCACGCCGCGGCATGGACGCCATGTACGCGGCGTCGGCGCACGGGGTGCCCGCCAGGTCGCGGCCGACGCGCTTGAGCGGGGTGCCGTGCCACGTCTGGACGACGAACTGGCCGTCCGCCCGCTCGAACCAGTCGGGTAGCTGCGTGTTGGTGACGATCCAGCGGCTGCGGGCCAGCGCCTCGTACCACTCGGCGCTGTGCAGGGCCACCGCGCGCACTCCGGCGGGCACGGCGGCCTGCTGGTCGCGGACGACCCAGAGGTGCTCGACGCCGGTGCCGCGCCGGGCCAGCTCCTCGTGGACGGCGCGGGGCGAGTCGGAGTACTGGCGCCCGTCGAAGCTGGAGTACAGCACGGCGTCCCGCAACCCCCGGGTCCGCTCGGCGGCGTACTTCTCGCGCAGCCGGCTCTGCCCGTACGCGCCCCGGTCCCGCGCGGGCAGGGCGCTGCCGGACTCCAGGCTCAGCCGGTCGTGGAAGCGCCGCTCCAGGGTGAAGCGGCGCCCGCCGAGATCCCGGTGCGCCGGGAGCCCTGCGTGCAGTTGGGGCGCCACGCGCAGCGGGAGGTAGCGCTCCGGGTCCCTCTCGCCCCGCTCCCGCAGGAAGGGATACCAGCGGCCCTCCGCGAGCGGCAGCGTGCCCCCGGCCCCCTCGACGGCCGACGGGGCCGGCGCCGTGCGGAACACCGCCCCCGTGTGCTCCACGGCGAAGGCGGCCTCCTCCCGGTGGCCGGCGTGCCGCAGCACCAGCTCGACCGGCCTCGCGGGCACCGCCGGGAAGGTCCCTTCCAGGATGAGGTCGCCACCCTCGGGCCAGGTCAGACGCGTGAGCACGGGCTGCACGGGCCGGTCGGTGAGGACGAGGTCGCCGGAGGGGTTCGCCGCGGCGTACAGCTCACGGCCCCCGCCCAGCGGATACCGTCCGGCCTCCGTCTCCGGGCGGGCCGCGACCGCCAGCCGCCGGCCCGCGCCCACGAGCTGGACCCCCCAGTCGCCGTCGGTGCGGCAGAAGGTGTCCAGCGGCACGTGGGCGACGAGCGTACGGCCGTCCGTGGCCTCGTCCGGGGCCAGCGGGAACTCCCGGGTCTCCTTGGTGCGCCACTCCTGGAGGCGCAGGGCCGTCAGGCCCGCCGGGCCGTCGGCGTCGAGGACCCGCACCGCGATCCGCACCGCGCCGCCCTCCCGGTCCTGCGCGCCGGCCGGCGCGTGCCCGGCCAGCACCGCGTGGATCCGCTCGGCGCGCAGCTCCAGCTTGTTGCCGTTGAGCACGGGGACGATTCGTCCGCGCTCGCCGAGGTAGTGCACGGCCGGCGGGGCCGGGTTGCCGAGCAGCCGCATCGGGCCCCGGCGCGGACGGCCCCCGGCGAGGACGACGGACTCGAGCTTCCAGACCGCGCGGGCACCCCGGGCGGCGAGCCGGCCGGGGTCCACCACGGTCTCGAAACCGGACCGTTCGTAGCGGTGCAGGGTACGGCCCGACCTGGCGGCGGCCTCGTCCGTCACCGTCGTGCGCATCCGGAGCGGGACGAGCCGCCGGCCCGACCTCAGCCAGCCGGTACCCGCCGACCGCCCCGGGGCGTTGCGGACGTACGCGTACCCCGTGAGGTGCAGCTTCCCCTCCCGCCAGACGGCCTCGGTGAGATGGGCGTGCACCGGGAGGTCCGCGTCCGACAGGGCGGTGACCCGGTGCGGCAGCGGCCCCCGCACACCCGGGTACTGCGCCCTCGGACGCAGCACGCCCTGGACGCGGAAGGTGTCCCGGTCGGTCGCCTCGTGTGCGAGGAGCGCCAGCAGCTCCGGGGTCCTGCGCTCACGGATGAGCTGCCACTTGACCCGCAGGTGCAGGGGGAGGTCGGCGAGGACGGCCGGTTCGACGGTGTCGGCGAAGGCGTTGGCATGGGTGAGGAACGCCTCCCGGAAGTCGGCGTCGCCGTCCGGCAGCGCCTCCATGAACAGCCAGAGGTCACCGGAGAGCGCGTGGGCGTCGTAGCGCCGCCGGGCCTCCGCCATGCCCCGCTCGGCCAGGAAGCGGCTGACGGACGACACCGCGGTGACGCGGTCGCGGATGCCCCGGGACACGGCCCGCCGGGTGGTGATCGAGCCGTCCCGGTCCCGCCAGTGGTAGACGGGTTCCTCGACGACGTCGACGCTCCCGGCGAGGAAGTGGGCGGGAAGGACGACGGCGATGTCCTCGTACAGGACGCCGGTCGGGAAGGCGAAGGCGTGCCTGTCCCAGAACGACCTGCGGAACACCTTGTTGCAGGCGATGCGGTCGCCCAGGAGGATCCAGTCCCGGGTGACGTGGGTGGCGCGGCGGTGGGTCTCCATCGGTTTGCGGAACATCGGGGACTGCTCGAGCGCGCCGTTCGCCCGGAGCCGCAGGACGTTCCCCGTGGCGAAGTCGGATCCGGAGGCGTCGAGTTCGGCGAGCATCCTGGCGTAGGCGCCGGCCGGTACGACGTCGTCACTGTCGACGAAGGCCAGGAACCGGCCGTCGGGGTGGGCCTGTCCCGCGCCCGCGTTGCGCGCGGCCCCGAGCCCGGCGTTCTCCTGCCGGATCAGCCGGAACCGCGTGTCCCGGCGTGCGAACTCCAGTGCCACGGCCGCACTGCCGTCCGTGGACCCGTCGTCGACCATGACGACCTCCAGATCGGCCATGGTCTGCCCGGCCAGCGACTCCAGGCAGGCTCCGAGGTACTCCTCGACGTTGTAGAGCGGGACGACGACGGTGAGACGGGGTGCCATGCGCTGCGCACGATCCTTCCGGGCGGACGGTGACCGGCCGGGAACGGGGGTGGTGTCACGGGATCCACCGCGCGCTTCCGCGGCGAAGTCGTCGGCCACCATGGCTCCGCCATGTCCCGACCCTCCGCCTCGCGGCCGCGCGCACCGGATCCCGCTCCCTCTCCACCCCGGTTCCGCCGGTCCGGGCTCGACTGGTCTTCTGCATAACGAACGAGCCCCGTGCCGGGGAGGCACGGGGCTTCACGACGCGTGCCTCCCCGTCAGGGCTTGACGGCGATGCGGCCCTCGTCCATGCGGAGCAGCAGCAGCCGCTCGCCGGTCTCCTCCAGGAACTCGTCCACCGCCTGGCGCGATCCCTGCCAGTAGCCGTAGTCGTCGATGAGGAGGACCCCGCCGCTCACCAGGCGGGAGTAGAGGTGCCGCAGCTCGTGTCTGGTCGAGGCGTACCAGTCGGTGTCCAGCCGGAGGATCGAGATCTGCTCCGGGGCCTGTCCGGGGACGGTGTCCTCGACCCTGCCCCGCACGTAGTGGACGCGGTGCTCGGGGTAGGGCACCTGCTCGAACCCGGCCCGCACGTCCTCGAGCGAGGCGACGGCCCAGATGGGGCGGTCCTTGCCCTGCGCGTCCAGCAGTTCCCGCGCCGGCCGGCCGTCACGCCGCAGGTCCTCCGCGGTGGGTTCGGTCATGCCCTCGTAGGTGTCGAAGAGGTAGAGGTCGCGGCTGGTCTCACCGAGGGAGAGCAGCGTCTTCGCACAGGCCTGCATCGACCCTCCGCGCCACACGCCGCACTCGACGATGTCACCGGGGATCCGGTGCCTGACGACGTGCCGGGTCGCGAGGACGAAGGCGTTGAGCCGCTCCGGCGACGTCATCGTGTACGGCTTGACCGCACGGATGATGTCCTTGGCCTCGTCGTCGTAGTCCGCCGGGAACTGCGGCTTCCTCGCCTCGGCGGGTCGCTTCCCCGCCGCCGGCTCACCGGGCTCCGGCTGCCGTGCCGAAGGGGCGGGCTGCTCGGCCTTCCCCGCCGGTGAGACGCGGGGGGCGGGCACGGTCGCGCGCCTGAGCTGGTATCCGGTGAGTTGCTGAAGGACGCCGTTGACGGCGTTGCGCCAAGCCATGCCGCCGGACAGTACGCGCGTATTGCGGCTCATGTCACCTTTCGTCAACCTGTGGTTGATGGGACCGCGGGGCTTCCCGGCCGTCCGCACCGCTCCCGGCCGTCGAGCGGGCGCGGCAACGGCACCCGCTCCACCCCGCCGACCCTGTTGGCCCACCAGACCGCCGTCTCCCGCACGGCGAACATGGTGAGCCGTGGGTAGCCCCGCGGCTTGCGGAAGACGCCGACGGAGTCGCCCCAGTAGGCGGCCTTCGCGTCGATGGAGCCGTAGTCGTGCCAGATGCCCCGGGACGGCGGGAAGTCGGTGTACGCCTCGCGCAGTTCGAGGCGGGAGTGGGCCGCCATGGCCCGGAAGCCGTCGGGGTAGTAGCGCCAGCAGTCCTGCGCGTCGTGGACGTGCCCGCGCGAGGGGGCGGTGATGAAGGCGTGTCCGCCGGGCTTCAGGACCCTGGCGATCTCCAGCATCGTCACCCAGAAGAAGGGGATGTGCTCGAACGCCTGCCCGGACAGGACGACGTCGGCACTGCCCGACCTGACGGGGATGCGGTAGGGACGGGTCATCACCGCGTCGACGTTGGGGCCGTCGAGCACGTCGACGCCGACGTAGTCGATGTCGTGGTCCGCCAGCAGCCCCTTGTGGGTGCGGGTCTGCTTGCCCGAGATCCGTGAGCCGAGGTCCACGACACGGTGCCTCCGTGCCTTGGGCAGATACTCCTCGACGCAGAGTTCCATCTGCTCGTAGGCGGACCGGTGCATGGACTTCTCCCAACGTTGCGGTGCGCGCGCGCTGTTGAGGACAACGACGGGACGGTCCGAAGGGGACGCCCCGTACGGGTGACGGGAGGCGTCAGCCGGACCCGACCGGGAAGACACGCCGCACCACCCGTTCCGCCGCGTGCCCGTCGTCGTACGGGCAGAAGCGGCGGCGGAACGCGGCCCGCAGCGCGGTCGCCCCCGCCGAGCG
The DNA here is from genome assembly GCF_040629645.1 of Streptomyces sp. NPDC005899. Taxonomy (NCBI): domain Bacteria; kingdom Bacillati; phylum Actinomycetota; class Actinomycetes; order Kitasatosporales; family Streptomycetaceae; genus Streptomyces; species Streptomyces sp. NPDC005899. The sequence goes on from NZ_JBEXWB010000071.1 coordinate 18,233, forward strand.
CCACACGCCCGTCCGCAGCACCTCCCGCAACTCCTCCTCCGTGGTGGCCACCGCCCCCGGGGTGTCGCCGGGGCGGCCGGAGAGGAGGTCGACGTAGGTACCGCGTGCGGCCCGGTAGGCGGCCCAGTCCGGCGCGTACGTGATGATCGGGCGGTCCAGGCAGGCGTAGTCGAACATCAGGGACGAGTAGTCGGTGATCAACGCGTCGGCGGCGAGGCAGAGCTCCTCGGTGCTCGGATGCCCCGTGACGTCGATGACCCCGTCCGCAGCGGGCTGCCCGGCCGAGCGCCCGTAGAAGTAGTGGGCCCGCACCAGCACCACGTACTCCCCGCCCAGCTCGCGGACCAGGCGTTCCAGGTCCAGCCGGGGCAGGAAACCGCGCCGGTAGTCACGGTGGGTCGGCGCGTACAGCAGGACGGTCGCCCCGGGGGCGATGCCCAGACCGGCGCGGATCGCGCCCGTCCGCTCCGGCGTCGCGGCGAAGAACACGTCGTTGCGCGGATAGCCGTACGGCAGGTGCTCGTACGAGGAGGGGTAGACGCGCTCCCAGACCTCGGTCGAGTGCGGGTTGGCGGACAGGCTGAAGTCCCACTGGTCGGTGTGGGCGACGACGCGCTCGAAGTCCACCCCGTTGGTCAGGGCGGGGTAGGGGTACTGGTCCAGGCCCATGGTCTTCAGCGGGGTCCCGTGGTGGGTCTGCAGGTAGACCTGCCCCGGGCGCTTGGTGAAACCGCCGGGGAAGCTGGAGTTGCTGACGAGGTACGTGGCGGTGGCCATGGCCCGCCAGTAGGCCCGGGACCCCTCGATCACGTACGGCACGCCGGCCGGCATCCGGTCGCGGTGGCGTGAGGAGACGACCCAGACACCGCGGATGTGCGGGACCAGCTCACGGGCCTTGGCGTAGACCGCCGCGGGATTGCAGGCGACGCCGCGGTTCCAGTAGGCCCCGTAGACCGCGAGGCACGGGTCGAGCGGCCGGCGCAGGTCGGCGCGGTACACGGCCCGCAGCACCCGGGCGCGCAGCGTCTTCCTGGCCGCGAGCAGCACGGCGCGCGCCCGGACGCGCCGGGCCCGGACAGCCTCCCTGGCCCGGTGTGCGGCGTACCGCCCGGGGAGCCCGGCCGCACGGAAGAAGGCCGCCCGGTCGGCGGGGGCGATCCGGCCCGGATCGGCGAGCACGGCCCGCAGATGGGCGGTGCGCTCCGCCAGGACGCGCGGGTCGCCCCCCGTCTCGGCGGCCAGCCGCCCGTAGGCGCCGATGACGGCGAAGTGCTCGCGCCCGGGGGCGGTGGCCGAGGTGCCCGAGCGGCGCAGGCGGTGGCGTACGCAAGTCCGGTCGAGTGCGGCGAGGGTGCCCGCGTCCGAGGCGAGGAAGCGCGCGCGCAGGACGGGCACGACGTCGTCGTACGGCCCGTCGGTGAAGCGGAGGCCGTGCGCGGTCCAGAAGGCGCGGCGGAAGAGCTGGTTGCGGGCCGCGGGGAGGGTGTTCCCGGGCGCCGTCCGGCCCCACCAGTCGACACGGTCGTGTCCGAGGAGGAGCACGTCGGGCCGGGCCGGAGGCACGTCGGGGGGCGGGCCGGGGGGCGGGGGGGACACACCGGGCCGCACCGGGGGCACCCCTGCTGACACACCGGCCGTCACGGGGGACGCCCCTCCCGCCGCACCGGCCGTCACCGGAGACGCCCCTCCCGCCGCACCGGCCGTCACCGGAGACGCCCCTCCCGCCGCACCGGCCGTCACCGGAGACGTCCCTCCCGCCGCACCGGGCCGCCCGGGAGCCGCCCCGGCCGGTGCCGCCGCGGGCTCCTGCTCGCGCACCTGCTCCTGCTCCCGCCGCGCCCCCGCCCGTCCGGGACACACCCGTGCGGTGATCTCCCGGACCGCCCCCGGCAGGAGCAGGTCGTCGCCGTCCAGGAAGAGCAGATAGGTGCCGCGCGCCTCGGCCGCCCCCGCGTTGCGGGCCGCGCCCGGCCCCCGGGAGCCACCGCAGGACGCGGTGTGCAGCACGCGCACCCGGGGGTCCCGCTCCGCGAACTCCCGTGCGACGGCCAGGCCGCCGTCGGGGGGTCCGGCGGCCACGGCGATCAGCTCCCAGCTCCCGTCGGACTGGTCGAGCACGGATTCGACGGCCGCCCTCAGGTATCCGAGGACGCGGTGGACGGGCATCACGACACTGACGAGCATGGCAGCGGAGCGTAGTGCGCGACGGACACCTCCCGTAGCGGACATTCACCCGTTCGGGTCAGCTCCGGTGACCCGGACGGGCCCCTGGGGTTGATCCGTACATGAAGCCACTCCTCAGCGTCGTCGTCCCCGTGCACAACGTCGAGGACTACCTGGAGGAGTGCCTCGCCTCCCTGGCCGGCCAGTCCCTGGACGCCCTCGAGGTCGTGCTCGTCGACGACGGCTCGACCGACGGCAGTGGCAGGATCGCCGAGCACTTCGCGGCCCGGGACGACCGCTTCCGCTGTGTGCGCCAGGACAACGCCGGGCTCAGCGCCGCGCGCAACACCGGGGTCGCCCACACGACTCCCGGCGTCCCGTACCTGGCGTTCGCGGACAGCGACGACGTCGTCGTCCACGACGCCTACGCACGGATGATCGGCTCCCTGGAGTCGACCGGCTCGGACCTCGCCACGGGCAACGTGTGGCGCCTGACCGGGCAGGGCAGGCAGCAGGCCTGGCAGTACCGCTGGCTGACCGCCGACCACCTGCGCACGCACGTCACCCGCGACGCACGGCTGCTGGCCGACCGGGTCGCCTGGAACAAGGTGTTCCGGCGTTCCTTCTGGGACCGCCACGCCTTCACCTTCCCGGTGGGCAGGCTCTACGAGGACGCCCCCGTGATGATCCCGGCGCACCACCTCGCCACGGCGGTGGACGTGCTCCACGAGCACGTCTACGACTGGCGCGTCCGCGAGGGCTCGATCACCCGGCGGCGCACGGACGTGCGGGGGGTGCGCGACCGCATCGCGGCGTGTGAGCGGGTGAGCGCCTTCTTGGCGGACCGCGACCCAGCCCAGCGGCGGCTGTACGACGCGTCCTGCCTGCGCGACGACTTCGTCTACTTCCTGGAGGGCCTGCCGATGGGCGGGCCTACCTACCGTGCCGCGTTCATGGCGGACGCCGGCGCCTTCCTCGACCGGGCGGGCGGCGCCGCGGTGGCCGGGCTGCCCGCCGGGGCACGCCTCAGGTGGCGGCTCGTGCGCGAACGGCGGCTGGACG
>NZ_JBEXWB010000072.1:0-21420 GCF_040629645.1 Streptomyces sp. NPDC005899
GCCCGCTCACGGGTCAGCTTCTTCCGTCCCTGCGGCTTCCGGTCCTTCCGGATCTCGAACTCCACCGCACCCCTTCAGCTGGGGTGTTGCGACGACCACTGGAACCCAAGGGTGGTCGGAGGCCCTTTCGAAGGCAAGCGGCAGAGAGGCGGCAGACGAGTCGGGCTGTACGCCGGGGAGAGTCGCCGCAGCGCTATGACCTGCGCAAACGTGTTGGGAGTGTACTTGTATGGCTACCCTGATGGCTACGTAAAGCCCGACCGAGGGCGTCCGGTCGCCCCTCAAACGGCACCCGGCCAACTTCGCCGCGACCGATCTCGCACCTAACCAGTACGGTCAAGCCGAGGCTGAAGAAAATTCAGCACCGGCCCATCTGATCGACAGCACCCGTGTACGTGCCAGATGGGCCCCGTTACGCGGCCAGGTGGCGGATTCCCGTCCGGCTTTGAGGCACCGTCGCAGCCTGGATACCGATGACCTCGACCTCAACACCCCACGCCTCAAGGAGCTTGGCCGTCTGCACGAGGGTGACCTGGGAAAACGGGAAGAGTGTGTCTGCGGTGAGATCGGTTCCGCGTTTCAGCAGGATCGCGAAGGTGACCTTTGAAGGCCGGAAGCCTTCCGCCAACACCTTGCCAGGTCGGGCCGCAGCCACCTTGCGAGCGAACGCATCCATGGCCTCCGGCGAGTGCAGCAGAGTCTGCACGGCGACCACGGCCTGACCGAACAGGTGGCTCAGTGCGTCGGACCCCTTGGCCCGCTTCACCATGACCAGGACGTCGTCCGGGCTGAGCAGGTCGCAGATCTCCACGCCGTTGCCCCGGTGCAGCGCCGTCCGGACGTTGTCGCGGTCGAAGCAGACGTACCCGGGCCGCAGGTCGGGCACCGACTCGTTGTAGTCCCGCTCCTTGTCCCCGAGCGCCCAGACCGGGAGGTCGACGGAGGACGTGGCGGTGATGAGCCGCTCCACCTGCGAACGGATGGCTTCCAGGTACGCCTCACCGATCTCGTACCACTGCCCGTCCAGCAGGAAGAACCGGCGGGCACCGAGCGCCACCTCCGCCTCGATCCACCGCAGCACGCTCGACGTCCGGATGACGTCATCCTTCTCCGCCCGGGTGTGCGCGTAGAGGGTGACAGTGCCGTCCCGGAGCGCGGCGAAACGCGTTCCCGCCCTCTGCACGCGAGCCCGGTTGAGGACGTACTCCAGGCTGAAGTCGTCGGTGAGGCGCGCCTCCGCACTGTGCACCTTGGTGGCGAACGCCTGGGCGGCGCCGTAGTCCTCCCAGTGATCGGACGGGACGGCGACCGCGATACGTCCGTCCGGTAGCTGGCCCAGCATGTCGTCGAGCCGCTCCTCCAACCGCGTGAGGAGGTCGGTGTCCTTGATCGGAACGATGTGCTCGACGAACTCCAGTTCCGGAGCCTGGGCCTCGTCCCGGATGACACGGGCGATGGCCCGGATGTCGGCGACCAGGTCCGCGGCGTCAATACCAAGGTGCATCCGCAGCCCGGTACCACCCTCGACGCTGGAGATCTTCGTACGGTCGTTCTGCGCGATCGTCAGCTGGATCCCGTCCAGCCGACCGCCCAGCCGCCGCACGATCTGCGCGTGCTCCTGGACACCCAGGCTCCAAACCGGAGCACCGCCGGGCACAAGGGTGATATCGGTCCGGCCACCGCCCGGCGTATGGGAGACCATGTCCCGGATCTGGGCGGGGTTCACCCTGCGGATCACGAAACTCAGCCCGAACCGCCGGTCCTTGACCCGGTCGGGCACCAGACGGAAGCCCTGGTCGTAGCCGATGGCATACACCTCGCCGTCGACCACGAGCATCAGCAGTCCGGCCGACCGGTTCACCGGCCGCGACACCTCGCACCCGGTCGTGCGATTGATCTCGCCGCACCAGCTTGCGACGGGCTGCTCGAAGCTGCCGGTGACCAGCAGCGCCGGAACGCCCAACCGCTCCTCCGGGACGTGCAGTTCCGCGTCAACGGCTTCGAGCCGATCCGGGTCGAGGACGTCGAACATCGCGTCGACCGTGGGAGCGACACCCGTGAGCCGATACAGGGTGCGCTTGGACGTGCCGGAGGTGCTGGTGGCCATGGTGCCGCTCCATTCGACGTTTGTGAGCAGGGGGCAGCCCGGGAGATCCGGGAAAGCCGGGAAGCCAAGTGAAAGCACAACCAGTAGAGCGGTAACTGAAAGCACTGTCAAACAGTTCACACCAGTTAGATGTCGGTATAGAATGAAGCCGTCCAGCACGCCCGCCCCCACGTCACCCGGCAGGAGTCCATGAACCAGCAGGCCAGTGCCTTCGTGACCGCCGCCGACATCTCCCGGCTGGCCGGAGTCACCCGCGCCACGGTGAGCAACTGGCGTCGTCGGCACCCGGACTTTCCGGCCCCTGCGGGAGGCACGGACATCAGCCCCACCTACGACCTCGACGCCGTACGCGCGTGGCTCTCTGCCCGTGGCCAACTCCCCGAGGACACACCTGCGGACCGGCTTCGCACCGCACTGCGCACCCGCCCCGGTGGCGGCGAACTGGCCCTGCACCTGCTCCCTGTGGTGCTCGCGGCTGCCCGGCTGGACCGGGGAGAACGCGAAGCCCTTCCCTCACTGCGTGACGACGCACTGCTGCGATGGGTGCGGTCAGCTGCGGACGACGGAGCCGAGGGCTTCCCGGGAACCGAAGACGCCGTATACACCCCCGAGGCGGCCGGGCCGCTGAGGGCCTTGCTGCAGTGCGTCGTCACGGACGGCGCCGAGGCTGCGACGGATGTCCTGGCCGAACGCCTGCTGGAAGACACGGGGGGCACCGGCACCTATCTCACGCCTCGCCCCTTGGCCGACCTCATGGCCCGGCTCCTGACCGACAGCACGGGTGCTTTCCCCGTGAGCGTTCTCGACCCCGCGTGCGGCACCGGATCACTGCTCGCCGCAGCGGCATCCGCAGGGGCGACCGAACTGCACGGCCAGGACATCCTGGCTGCCCAGGCTGCCCAGGCCGCCGTGCGGCTCCGGCTGAGCGCCCCCGAGGCGGCTATCACCGTATGTACGGGAGACAGCCTGCGCTCCGACGCCTTCAAGGGCCTCACCGCGGACGCCGTCCTGTGTAATCCCCCCTACGGGGTCCGTGAATGGGGACACGATGACCTGGCCTACGACCAACGCTGGGCCTACGGCGTGCCTCCCAAGGGCGAGCCCGAACTCGCCTGGGTTCAGCACTGCCTGGCCCATCTCGCGCCTGGGGGACGTGCCGTACTGCTCATGCCGCCCGCCGTCGCGGAGCGCACCGCCGGCCGGCGCATCCGGGCTCAGCTCGTACGGGACGGAGCTCTCCGCGCGGTCGTCTCGCTTCCCCAGGGCGCGGCCACCCCTCTCCACATCGGCCTGCACCTGTGGGTGCTCGAACGGCCCGATCCGCAGGCTGAAGCCCCGGGGACGATCCTGCTCGTCGATGCGGCCCCTTCCGAGAACAGGGATCTGGACTGGGCCACCGTCGACGGCACCGTACTCTCGGTGTGGCGGCCCTACCTCACCGACCAGGACGGCTTCACCGGAGCGCCGGGTATCGCCGCCGCCATGCCGGTCACCGATCTCCTGGACGAAGCCGTGGACCTGACTCCGGCCCGCCGCATCCGGACGGCTTCCCGACAAGCACTGCGCCCCGCCTTGCTGTCCCGGCAGGCATCGGAGCTGTACGACCAACTCAGTCGAACGGCGACAGACCTGGTCGGCCTCAGCACCGACGGAAACTGGCCGCCGGCCGATGACCGGCCCCGCGACTGGCGCACCGCAACGGTTTCGGACCTTCTTCGCGGTGGCGCACTCAGTCTGCTCCACACCACGCCCCCGGGCCGCCAGACCCGGAGCCGGACCCGTAGCGGCCAACCGCAGCCCCGGCCCGAAGCAGAACCCGGCGCACGACCGGCGCTCACGGCTGCCGACCTCTTCGAGAACCGGCCCGCCTCCGGAACGGAAGCGGATCTTCCCGCCGGCGTCGCCCTCCCCTTGGTCCAGGCAAGTGACGTGCTTCTCACAGAGCTCCTCCGTGTGGGACGCACGGCCGTGGCCCGGGTCGTCGAGCCGGACGAGGCCGGCTGCTTCCTGGGGCCCCATCTGCTGCTCTTCCGCCCGGACCAACGTCGGCTCGACCCCTGGTTCCTGGCCGGGTTCCTCGCGGCGGAGCAGAACGTCAATGCAGCGGCCACCGGCACATCCATCATCCGGGTGGACCCCCGGCGACTACGCGTTCCCCTGCTCCCGCTCGCAGAGCAGCAGCGCTACGGCGCCGCGTTCCGCAGCCTGCACGAACTGCGTACCGCCGCGCGCCGGGCCGACCGGACCGCCGAGGACGTCACACGTCTCCTCAACATCGGACTCACCGGCGGCGCGCTGATGCCGCGCGGTCACGGATCGGCGTGAAACCTGCGGCCCGGCACCGCGAACGGCCAGACTTGACCTCTCCGTCCCTCGGGGACGGCGAAACTCCGGAAGGACAGCGTTGAACAGCAGTAAGCACACGGAACTGGCCAACCATGCGTGGTCGGTCGCCGACCTCCTGCGCGGCGACTACAAGCAGTCCGACTACGGCAAGGTGATCCTGCCGTTCACCGTGCTGCGGCGCCTGGAGTGCGTCCTCGCCCCGACCAAGGACAAGGTCTTGGAGGTCGCCGCCCGTTACGAGAACCAGGACATCAACCCCGACCGCTTTCTGCGCAAGGCGTCCGGCCACAGCTTTTACAACATCAGCACCTACACGCTGAAGGCCATCGCGGGCGACGCCTCCCACGCGGCGAAGTACCTCAGCGAGTACTACGGCGCTTTCTCCCCCAACGCCCGGGAAGTCCTGGAGCGGTACGACTTCGCCCAGCAGATCAAGCGGCTGGACGCGGCGGACCTGCTGTACCAGGTGGTCGGACGGTTCGCCGACCTCGACCTACGGCCGGTGAAGAGGGACGCGGAAGGCAATGTCGTGCTCGACGAGCACGGCAAGCCGATCGAGGTCGTCACCAATCACCAGATGGGATACGTCTTCGAGGAGCTGATCCGGCGCTTCGCCGAGCAGTCCAACGAGACGGCCGGTGAGCACTTCACGCCTCGGGAAGTCATCCGGCTGATGGTCAACCTGCTCATCGCGCCGGACAGTGACGCGCTGGCCCTGCCGGGCACCGTCCGCACAGTCATGGACCCGGCCTGCGGGACCGGCGGCATGCTCAGCGCGGCCGAGGAGCACATCATCGCCCATAACCCGGACGCCACGGTCAAGGTCTTCGGCCAGGAACTCAACCCCGAGTCCTGGGCCATCTGCCGGTCGGACATGATGATCAAGGGACAGGACCCGGAGAACATCAAGTTCGGCAACTCCTTCAGTGACGACGGCTTCAGCAGCGACGACTCCAAGAGGGACAGGAACACGCCCACCACCTTCGACTACCTGCTGGCCAACCCGCCGTTCGGCGTGGAGTGGAAGAAGGTCAAGGAAACCGTCGAGGACGAACATGAACGCCTCGGTGAGAGCGGGCGGTTCGGGGCCGGCCTACCGCGTATCAACGATGGCTCGCTGCTCTTCCTCCAGCACATGATCTCGAAGATGAAGCCGGTGGACGCGTCGGGGGCGGGCGGCAGCCGGATCGCCATCGTCTTCAACGGCTCCCCGCTGTTCACGGGGGCGGCGGAGTCGGGTGAGTCCAAGATCCGGCAGTGGATCCTGGAGAACGACTGGCTGGAGGGCATCGTCGCTCTGCCCGACCAGCTCTTCTACAACACCGGCATCTCCACCTACTTCTGGGTGCTGAGCAACCGCAAGGCCCGGGACCGGCGCGGCAAAGTCGTCCTGCTGGACGCGCGCGACTACTGGCGCAAGATGCGAAAGTCGCTCGGCGACAAGCGCAAGGAACTGGGCGAGCAGCACATCTCCGAGATCACGAGGCTCTACACGGAGGCGCTGGCAGTCGTCGACGCGGCGGAAAAGGGCGGCGGCCACGATCTGGCCGACCGCGCCGGGAAGATCAAGGTCTTCCGCAACGAGGACTTCGGGTATCACCGGATCACCGTCGAACGGCCGCTGAAGCTCCGCTTCGAGGTGACGGAGGAGACGCTGACGGCCATCACCGCGTCCAAGCCGATTGCAAGGGCCACGGACGCCGAGACGTTCGCGGAGGCACTGCGCCCGCTGGTCGGCAAGTCCTGGACGACGAAATCCGACGCGTGGATCGACCTGAAGGACGTGGTCGTCGCGGCCGGCCTGCTGTGGCCGACGGGTGCGCCGTTCGGCAAGGCGCTGCGGGAAGCGGTCGGCGTCCGTGACCCGAAGGGCGAGGTCCAGCGCATCAAGGGCGAGCCGGAACCGGACCCGGAACTGCGGGATTACGAGAACGTGCCGCTGAAGGAGGACGTGGAGGAATACCTGCGGCGGGAGGTTCTGCCGCATGTCCCGGACGCGTGGATCGACCACAGCAAGACGAAGGTCGGGTACGAGATCCCGTTCACGCGACACTTCTACGTGTATAAGCCGCCGCGGCCGTTGGCGGAAATCGACGGGGAGTTGAAGGCTCTGGAGGCCGAGATCCAGGCGCTACTGGGCGAGGTGACGGAATGAGCTCTGCACTCGGAGCCTGTCTGCCGAGCAGCTGGGGGGCGTCGCGACTAAAACACTTGACGTGCGTGCTGAATCGTGGGTCGGCCCCGAATTATGCGGAGGATGGACCAGTACGCGCGATCAGCCAGGCTGCAAATCAAAGTGACGGACTTGACTGGTCCCGTACACGATTTCACAACTTCCATGGTGACGCGACGAAACTAAAAGGTCGCCTGCAGCAGGAAGACGTCCTGATCAACTCAACTGGGACAGGAACTCTCGGTCGAGTTGGTTTCTTCACTGGCGCACCCGATGATATTCCATGCATGGCCGACAGCCACGTCACAATCGCGCGAACGAAAAGTGATGAACTGTATCCGAGATTCGCCTATTATTGGCTTGCCTCACGGCCGTTCCAGGAGTACGTGTACGCAGCGCTCGCAGTTGGGGCCACAAACCAGATCGAGTTGAACCGCGAGAGTCTAGGCAACGCGCCAATTCCAGTGCCTCCACTAGAAGAACAGCGCCGCATCGCGGACTTCCTCGACGCCGAGACCGTTCGCATCGACAGGGTTACCACTAATCGGCGCCGAATGGGGAACTTGCTTAGATTGAAGCGCAACAGGATCATCGACGCCGAGCTCGGCTTTGACAACAGGGCATCAGTACACGGATTGACCCCTCTGAAATATCTAGCACAGGAAATTACGGTCGGAATCGTCATCACGCCAGCTAAGTGGTATGTGGAAAACGGCGGCGTGCCCGCACTCAGGGGACTCAACGTGCAGCCCGGCAAGATCGCTGTCGCAGACCTGGTATACATCAGCCAAGAAGGGCACGCGGAGAACCGCAAGTCACGGCTGCGGGCTGGTGACGTCGTTGTAGTGCGGACCGGTCAAGCTGGTGCAGCAGCAGTAGTGCCCGCTTCATTGGATGGGGCCAACTGCATTGACCTGATCCTGGTTCGCCCCGGACATATGTCCCCGAAATATCTAGAGTATCTACTGAACTCCAACTATGTGCGTGAACGTGTTTCCGAACACTCCGTCGGCAGCATTCAGGCACATTTCAACGTGGGTGCCATGAAGCAGCTCCCTGTACCCGCTCTCTCTCGATCTCAGCAAGATGTGATCGTCGCATCTCTCGATAGGCAACTCGGCAGCATTGACCAACTGCTGGCGAAGTTCAAGGCGCAGGAGACGCTGCTAGACGAGCACCGCCAAGCCCTGATCACTGCCGCCGTCACCGGCGAGATCGACGTGTCTATCGCCACCGGACGAGAGGTCCAGGAATGATCGCGTAATGATTCCCGCGGCGCCCTGCCGCCCCCTACCGTTCAACACGTGCTTTCCGGTAGACAACTACAGAACCATAGCTAGACGTTACGCGAACGCAAGGGCTGACTGACTCGCCACAGGCGGGACGGGGTGCGGCACCGCCCCCCTGCGTGGACCACGCCTGCCCCAACCCACACCATGGATTTCAACCTGGCCCACGACAACTCACCATCCTTTGAAATTCTGCCGTGAATCACCTATCTGGTCACCAGAAAACGGGGGAATAACCGCTCATGTCCGTCCATGACGAAGCAGCATTCGGAAACGCCATAGTCGCCGCCCTGCTGGAACGGGGTTGGAGCGAAGGAAACCGATCGCACTACCAACCCCAACTCAGCCTGGACACCGCCCAGCTCTTCGAGTTCATCGGCATGACCCAGTCGGCCGACTGGGCCGAACTGATCGCGCTCTACGGCGGGGATCCCAACGTCGCCCGGGCCGGGTTCGCCAAGCGCGTGGATCAGGCGATCGGAACCGACGGTGTGCTGGACGCACTCCGCAAGGGCGTGAAGGACCACGGCGTTCTGATCAGGCTCGCCTACTTCAAGCCCTCGCTCGTCGCGTCGGATGCCGTCCTGGACGACTACCGGGCGAACCGGCTGACCTTCGTCAAGGAGTTGCAGTACGCGGCGAAGCAGGCGGACAAGGGCAACGAGCTGGACCTCACCCTGTTCCTCAACGGAATTCCGCTGGCGACCGCCGAGCTGAAGAACGCCCTGACACGGCAGGGGGCGGAGCACGCCAAGGAGCAATACCGACTCAAGCGGGACCCCACTGAGCTGATCTTCGCGCGCCGCGTCATCGCGAATTTCGCCGTGGACACGGACGTGGTCTACGTCGCGCCCGAACTGCACGGCAAGCTGACGCGGTTCCTACCGTTCAACACGGGCTCGGAAGGGCCGGGGAAGCCGGGCGGTGCCGGCAATCCTGCGCCCACCGTCCCCGGGACGTACGCAACCTCGTACCTCTGGGAACAGATCTGGGAGCGGGACACCTGGCTGGACCTGATCGAACGGTTCGTGCATCTCAGCAGGGAGAAGGGCCCGGACGGACGGACGCGCAGGAAACTGATCTTCCCGCGCTACCACCAGTGGGACATCGTCAAGAAGCTCGCCGGCCACGCGGCCCGCCACGGTGCCGGTCACAACTACCTCGGCATGGCGTCCGCCGGCTCGGGCAAGTCGAACACCATCGGGTGGCTGGCGCACCGCCTGTCGTCGCTGCACACGCCCACCGACCCCGCCGAGATCGACCCCGACGCCCTGGCCGCCGGACTCAAGCCCGGTGCGCCCGTCTTCGACAAGGTCGTGATCATCACCGACCGCCGCAATCTCGACGCCCAACTGCGCGAGACTGTCGGCAGCTTTGAGAAGACCGCTGGTCTAGTCGTGAAGATCGACGAGAAGCACGGCGCGAAGTCCGACCAGCTCGCCAAGGCGCTGTCCCGCGAGACCGGAAAGATCATCACGGTCACGCTGCACACCTTCCCCGCCCTCATCGACTACCTGCGCCGCAATCCGACCGAGATCCAAGGTCACAACTTCGCGATCATCGTGGACGAGGCCCACTCCTCGCAGTCCGGCGATGCGGCAACCGCCGTCCGCGCGGCGCTGCGTGACCTGGGCCTGGATTCCGACTCCGATGAGGCTGGAGCGACCGAGGCGCCTGCGACAAGCACCGATGCCAAGCTCCGCCGGAAAGCCACCCAGCGCAGCAAGGCCTCCAACCTCTCCTACTTCGCGTTCACCGCGACGCCCAAGGCCAAGACGCTCGAACTCTTCGGCACCCTGGACACCGTCAACGGCAAGCCGGCGTACGTCCCCTTCCACACGTACTCGATGCGCCAGGCCATCGAGGAAGGCTTCATCCTCGACCCCCTGCGCACCTACGTCACGTACGACACATACTGGAAGTTGGTGAACAAGAACCCGGCCGAGCGCGAGGTGGACCCGTCCAAGGCGAACCCCCTGCTCGCCCGGTACGCGCTCACGCACGACTCCACCGTGACGCAACGGGCGCAGGTGATCGTCGAGCACTTCCGCACGCACACCGCCGGCCGACTCGGCGGGCGTGCCAAGGCCATGGTGGTGACGGCCTCCCGGCACAGCGCCGTACAAATGGCCCGTGCCATCAGGAAGTACATCGGCGACAACGCGTACGCCGACCCCGGCGTCCTTGTCGCGTTCTCCGGCAGCCTGACGTACGACGGCGAGGAGACCACCGAGCCGAAGGAGAACGGCGGCCTCGCCGAGTCCGCGCTGCCGAAGGCGTTCGCGTACACGCGCAAGGACGACAAGGCCGTGCGCACGGGCGGGACGGCGACTCAGCGCGAGTACCGCATCCTGGTCGTCGCCGAGAAGTACCAGACTGGCTTCGACCAGCCGCTGCTCACCACGATGTACGTGAACAAGAAGCTCGCGGGCATCAGCGCCGTCCAGACCCTCTCCCGTCTGAACCGCACCGCCGACCGCAAGTCGCAGGCGGACCTGGCCGTACTGGACTTCGTCAACGACGCCGAGGACATCAAGGAGTCCTTCCGCCCGTACTTCGAGGAGGCGAACACCCTTCCCTCCGACCCCAATCTCCTTTACACCGCGCAGAGCCAGGTAATGCGGGCCGACATCCTCGTCGAGGAGGAGATGCGGGAGTTCGCGGACGCCTATCTGGCAGCCGAGGAGAAGGCAGCAGGCTCGGCCGCCCGCTGGGAGAAGCTCCATGCGGAGCTGTACCGGCATCTGGGCCCCGCCGTCGCGCGGTTCACCGAGCTGCTGGATCGAAAGGACGAGGCGGGCGACCCCGACGAGGAAGCCGCCGAGGCCGCCGAACAGTTCCGCGCGGATCTCAACGACTACGTGCGGAAGTACGGCTTCCTCTCGCAGATCGTGCCCTACCGCGATGCTGACCTCGAATGCCTCTACCTCTACGGCCGCCACCTGCTCAACCGCCTGCCGCGACGCGGAGACGGCGGCGTCGACATAGGAGATGTCGACCTCAGCCACCTGCGTATCCAAAGAACCGGCCAGCACGACCTCGCGCTGACCGCCGAGGGAGCCGCGGAGCTGCGCGGCTTCGGTGAAGGCGGGGGCGGTGCCAAGGAGCAGGAGAAGTCGCTGCTGTCGGAGCTGATCGAGAAGTTCAACGACAAGTTCGGCACCGACTTCACCGATCAGGACGTGATCACGCCGTTCTCAGAGGCGAAGGCTGACCCGAAGGTCCGCGCCGCCGCCGTCAACGACGAGGAGAACTTCGGGCTCGTCTTCGATGAGGTCTTCGAGGACAAGATGGCCGAACACATCGACACCATCGCCGACATGGGACGGCAGTACTTCAGCCACGACGACAGCTTCAAGCAGTCGCTCAACCAGAGTGCGCGCCGGGCGGCCTGGCGAATGATCCGTCGGGAGGAGAACATCGACGACGACGCGGCCTGACCCGCCCGGCCCCCGCCCGCTCCCTGCCGGCCACTTCCCCTGGTCAGCCTCCCTGGCGGAACGAGAGCCCCGCGATCACGGACGTTCCGCGCGTGGGGCGGGGCCGGACGGTCCAGGCGGTGGCGAGGCTCTCGACGAGGAGCAGGCCTCGGCCGTTCTCGCAGTCAGGGCCCGGGTGGGCCGGAACGGGTTTGCCGGTTCCTGGGTCGGAGACGGCCAGCCAGTAGTGTCCGTCGGCCGGCCACAGAACGAGTTCGACGAGGTCCCCGTCCTTCCCGCAGGCACCGTGACGGATGGCGTTGGTGAGCAGCTCCGAGGTCAACAGGCCCAGGTCGTCGCCGAGGTGTGGGCGGAGGACGTCCGGCAGCGATTCGGTGACGGCGTGCCGGGCTCGGCGTACGGAGGCGGGATGGGCGGGGAAGCGCCAGTGGGCAGGGACGAGAGGGATTTCGGGCATGGCGAACTCCGCGACTCTGTGAGGGGTTTGGGGTCGCCGGTGGCCTACCGCCCTGGTCGCGGGCACACCCGTCCCAGGGCGGACGGGCATGCTCGCGCGGTGCGCTTCCGGCATTGCGGTGTGTAACTTGCGCGACACTGACAGTAGAGCAATGAGTGGTAAATTTCCCACGCGCTCAAGAGAATTCACCACAGCAGGGTGAGATGGCTTCCGAGGGCGACCGAGCGACGTCCCTGTATGGAAGGGAACCTATGCCCCCGAGGACGACCCCCACGGAACGGCAGAAGCGTCTGGGAAGTGAGCTGCGGCGTATCCGTACTGCGGCAGGCGTGTCCGCAGAGTTCGCGGCAGGCCTACTGGGCGTGGACCGAGGCAAGATCTCCAACATCGAGTCCGGGGTCCGGGGCATCAGCGCCGACCGCCTGCGAACACTGGCCTGCAACTGCGACGTGACCGATGAGACATACGTCGAGGCGCTGGTCGATATGGCTCAGGCGAGTACGGGATGGTGGGAGCGTTACCGAGGCATCCTGCCCCAAGGCTTGCTGGACATCGCGGAAGCGGAGAGTAACGCCGTGCGCATGCGCGGGGCCAACACCGTGCATGTGCCAGGCATGCTCCAGACTTCGGAACAGGCGATGACCATCTTCCGGGCTGCGGTTCCTGCACTGCCCGAGCACGAAGTTACCCTGCGACTCGCCCTGCGTGCGGAACGTCAGCAGGTGATCACCGGCAACGGGGCGGTCCCGTACGTCGCTGTCATCCACGAAGCCGCACTCAGGATGCAGTTCGGCGGTACCGACGTGGCCCGTGCCCAGTTGGAGTACCTGTTGGAGGTCTCCGAGCGGGAGAACGTCACCGTGCTCGTCCTCCCCTTCTCGCACGGCGCCTTCCCTGGTGCAGGACAGACGGTCGTCCACATCGAAGGGCCCGTACCGCAGCTCGATACGGTGCAGGTTGACAGCTCCCACGGGCCCACCTTTCTCCACGCCGAAAGTCAGCTGGCGAAATACCGGGCGCAACTCGATCTGTTGGAAAGTCTGGCTCTGCCGCCAGAGCAGTCCCACGACTTCATCCGCCAGATCGCCCAACAGCTATGAGGAGACGCCAAGATGGCTGACATCACCTGGGAAGCCCCGTACTGCGCCGAAGGCAGCTCCTGCTTCCGTCTCGGCACCGACACCGAGGGCAACGGTTACATAGCCGTCAACGGCCAAGAGGACCGATACCTCACCGACTCCCTTGAAGCCCTGCGCATCCTCATCATCGATATCAAGGCCGGCAAAGCCGACCACCTGCTGTAACCCCTGCCGCGCGCCCCGCCGATAGGTACCGTGTACAGCGATCGACTGACGTGACATCAGGACGACGGGGGCGCGACGCGTGGCGCAGGCACGGAGAATCGGCGAGCAGGGCCGCTATGAGCTGATCGAGGAGATCGAATCCGGCGGTATGGGCACGGTCTGGCGCGGCTACGACGCCGTTCTCGACCGTGAGATCGCGGTCAAGCTCATCCGGCCCGACGTCGTCGCATCGCCGGCACAGGCGGAAGAGTTCGCCCGCCGTTTCGAACGCGAGGCGCGCGTCACCGCTCGGATCGGGCATCACGGAGTGCCGCAGGTGTTCGACGCGGTGCTGGACGAGGCGTCGTACGACCGGCTGTACCTGGTGATGGAGTACGTGCGCGGGATCTCCCTGCGCAGGGTGCTCACGGGCCCGGGGGACGGCGGGGCGGCGCTGCTCCCGGTGAGCTGGGCCGCGTCGATCGTGGCGCAGATCTGCACAGTCCTGTCGTACGCGCACGCCATTCCGGTGGTGCACCGCGATCTGAAGCCGGACAACGTCCTGATCGCCGCTGACGGCACGGTCAAGGTGCTGGATTTCGGCATCGCGAAACTGCTGCGCACGGATGTCACCCGGCTCACGGCCACGGGCAGCCGGATCGGCACCAGCCGTTATATGCCGCCCGAGCAGATCGACTGCGCGCAGATCACCCCGCTGAGCGACCTCTACGCGCTCGGCTGCGTGCTGCACGAACTCCTCGCCGGAGAACCGGTGTTCAGTGGCGACAACGAGTACCAGCTTCTGCACCAGCACATGAAGGTGCCGCCGCAGCCGTTGCGCACCCTGCGGCCCGAGGTGCCGGAGGGCCTGGAGGCGCTGGCCCTGGACCTGCTGGCGAAGGTGCCGGAGCAGCGTCCCGTCGACGCCTACGCGGTGTACGAGCGCCTGTCGCCGCACCTGCCGCAACCGGGATCCGCAGCCGATTCCCTGGCCCTCACCCATGGCGGCTCCCCTTCCGGACTTCCCGACCCGACGGTGGTTTACCGACAGCCGAACGCACCCCTGCGACGGACCGCGCCGCCCGCGCCCTCGCTCGGGCCGGTGGCGCCCGCACCGATCCCGGCGCGCGTCGACACCGCGTTGCGGGACGCGATCAGGGACGCCTACGCCCGGTCCGCGGACCTCGCCGAGAGCGGACGGTTCGCCCAGGCCGCGGACGTCCTCAAGGCAGCGATCGCCACAGCGGCCACCGCCCTCGGCGCACACAACTCCCGTGTGCTCGGCCTTCAGAGGCAGCGCGCGGCAGTCCTCATGGCCGGCGAGGACTTCCGGCGTGCCTTGCCGGAGTTCGACGCCCTGGCCGCCGTCTACGCCCGCACGGCGGGACCAGGCGATGAAAGCACGCTGGAGTGCCGTCGGCACGCCGCCTACTGCCGGGCCAACCTAGGTCAGGCCACCGTCGCCCTACGGGAATTCCAGGAGGTTCTGGAAGTCGTGTCCGACGCGGCCGGGGACGCCTCCGAAACCGCTCTCGACCTACGGCGCAGTGTCGGCGTGCTCCTTTTCTCCGAGGGGCGCCGCACCGAGGCCGAGGGGGTCCTCGACGCCCTCCACGAGGACATGTGCGTCCTCCTCGGCGAGGACCACGAGGAGACCCGCGAGATCGCCGATCTCCTCGCCCGGCTGCGCAGCCCGGAGGGACTACGTCCTTACTGACGTCCTGCCGGTGCGGTGCACACGCCGTCAGGCCTCGTCCTCGGCCTCTTCACTGTGGATGCGCTGAGCCAGATCCCACAGGCTCAGGTCATCCGACTGGAACCAGCGAGCCGTTCCCTGGTTGGCCACGGGGCGCTCGTCCCACTCGGCGTCCGCCCACATCTTCGACACCAGCCCGGACGGCGAGTACTGCTGCTCGTCGTACGCCCACAGGATCGGCTTGGTCCGGTGATTGGCCCAGGTCGCCTGGCGTCGGCTCTCGTCCTCGGCAAGCCACTCCTCCATGGCGTCACGCTCGGGCTCGGTCTGGGCCACGTACCGAAGAGGAGATCCGTCCTTGATGACACGGCGGTCCACCAGGAGCGGCACGGTGTTCGGACGACGCGGCTTACGCTCCTTCACGGGAGGTGCAGGAACGGCGACACCATCGGCCAGGTCGCCGAGGACATGCTTCGCGAGCTCCCGGCACGTCTCCACGGTCTGGAAGGCGGTCCTGATCTGGGGACGTGGCCCGTAACGCGTGACGATCTGGTGCGTCAGCCGACGCACCAGATCCGGTACGAGAGCGGGGATCTTCTCCAGGACCTCGCTCTCCCAGTCGAAATCGGGGTCATCGATGCTCGTGGCGCCGAGATGCTGGAAAAGCAGGTGGGTGACGAGAAAGCCACCGTGCTCCGCGGTGGCTGCCTCACGGCTGTTCTGCCCGCTGCCCAGTTCGTAGACCGCACTCCGTGCTGCTCGCAGTGTGAGTACGGAACGCCACACCTTCTGTGGAGAGGGTTCGCGTTTGAACAGCAGAGTGTGGCTGCCCTTGGGGCCCTGCTCCCAGAGGTTCTCCGTCGAACTGGCCGCCCGAGCGGCCTGTTCCGCATCCGGGTACAGGCACGCGAGTGCGAGAGCGAGTTCGTCCAGTGAACAACCGGTCTCGGGCGCGGCCACCGGCTCGCCGCGCTTGATCACATACTGCTTGCGCAGTTCGGCGCGCAGGTTGGCCTTGATCGCCTGGTGCACGGGTTCCAGCGCGATGTGGTCGCGCTGCTCAATGGCATTCTGCCGGTTCGCCGCCTGCGAGACCTGGACTCCGAACTCCCGGTCTTCATGCGTGTTGATGACCTTGATGCTCAGTGTGGCGTTGGCCGCGGCCTCACCGTCGTCGTGCATGGCCCTGGCGACAGCACGTACCGTCTGAGCGCCGTTGACGATGCTCGCCCCCGTGACGGTGAGAGTGGTCGGCTTGCTCTGCGGTGCCTTGGCGCTGTCGTTCCTCGCCGTGAGCGAGTCGCAGATCATGGTGATGCCGTTGTTCAGGTGCCAGAATCTCGTGGGGTCGGACGTAAGGGTCTGACCGATCTCCGCGTTGGTGACGGTGGTCCCGAGCGGGGCCCGGAGATTCTGCTCGAACAGGCCGGTGCCGTGCGTCTCATACCACTCGGCGACGCTCTCGGCGGAGACCGTGCCCTGATAGGCGTTGAGTGGTCCCTTCTGCTGATACCAGTCGTCGAGGCGCACATCCAGGCAGATCGGCTCCGGCCGGAGATCTGCGTGGATCTGATCATGGAAGTCCGCGGCGTACAACACCTCGACGCTCAAGCGGGCACCGTGTTTGTTGAACTCCGCGAGAGCGTTGTCGAGAACCTCCAGAGCCGGCGGAGAGGGCTTCACGGTGCCCATTAGCGCGATGAGCAGGATGGCCTTCTTGTTGACGATGAACGGCCTGGCTTCCAGAGCGAGGGCACCGGCACGCTGGTTGAACTGGTCGTACAGCTCGTTCTCGATC
Organism: Streptomyces sp. NPDC005899; assembly: GCF_040629645.1. Classification (NCBI taxonomy): domain Bacteria; kingdom Bacillati; phylum Actinomycetota; class Actinomycetes; order Kitasatosporales; family Streptomycetaceae; genus Streptomyces; species Streptomyces sp. NPDC005899. The sequence continues at coordinate 16,590 of NZ_JBEXWB010000072.1, forward strand.
CGGTTCAGGCCGTCCACCATCGCCTTGGCGGCGTCCACGTCGAAGGTAGCCGTGCCCTTGTCGCTCCACTTCGCCTGGACAAGTAGTGCCTGCCCGCTTTCCGGCAGGGGGGCGATGGCGTCCATCCCCTGGTCCGCGATGCCGTCCGTGACGAACCGGGCCGCCTCGGCCACAGTGCATTGGGCCACACGTCGTACTGCAAGGGCTGCGAGTGCACGGGAGAGGAAGCGCTGCTCATAGTTGCCCCCGCGGAAGTGAGCGATGTCGCTGTCGTCTATCACCCCGTCGAATGTCTCGTGCAATTGCTCGCGCACCTGCGTGACCTGGCGAGGTGTGTCCGCCCCCGAGTTGGTCATGGATGGTTGCCTTCCCATTGGTGGTGTCTTGTTGATGGCCTAGGCCCACGTCTTGATCCCTGAGCCGTTGCCACGCTGCCGGGGACTGAAGTCCACGACCGTCAAAGCAGCACCAACCGTGTCGATCGTGGCCTCCACCCAGTCCAAAGCCACTTCGAAGGGCACGCCGCTCGCGCCGAACCAACCGTCGCGAACCAGCTGGGCGAAGTGGGTCGGTACCAGGTGGCGGGTGAGTGAGTCCACGGCAAGGTCCGGGAGACCGGGTTTCGCTGCGGCCGAGATCGCTGCGGCGACCTGGTCGTAGGGGTAGATCGCACCGGGGCTCGTCCGTTGCAGAGCGGCAGTGAAGGGCACCCGCTCGTGAATGCGGAGAAAGAGCGGGTCGTCCAGCAAGCTGTAATCGTCGACGCTTCGCCGGTCTCGTCTCGGCAGGCAGTGAACACGGCTGTGGAACTCGTCCAGGCTGTGGCGGGCGTCAGGCGAGAGGAGCCCGTTCGGGCCGGGACGCACGTAGCGCAGCATGACGCTTGTCCGAGTCTCGACGTGGTAGTAGTACGCGTCGAGGGCGCCCTCCCGACCGCCCACCACCGACTGATCGGTTATCGACGTCACCTCGAAGTCATAGCTTCGGTTACCTCCGCGACTCGCGAACGCTCGGACGACGGTCTCACCGATGCCGCTGAACCTCGTCGCTGCCCGCCCGCGAATGTCGTCGAGCATCGGCTGGACCGCAGTCCCGATAAGCCCGCTGATAAACGCTGCCCCGGCAGCTGTCCTGTCCCAGAGACGTACCTCCGAGAAGTCGTTCGGGGCCAACCCGGCTATCTTGGCGAAGAGCAGAAGAGCGTCACGCTCATCACGCCAGCGAAGCTCCCCCTCGCTCCAGTCTTCTGCGTCGTCGAGCAAAGGCATCAACCTCTGGACTTCGGCCTCGACATCAGGAGAGATCCGCCGGAGATTGGCCAACACGGTATCTGCACCGACCGTGACAGGGCCGCTTTCCGGTATGGATTCGTAGAGTGCGGCGTCTCGCTCGCCGCCACCGCACCAGAGCCCTGAAGCAGGCACCTGGCCTTGAAGGCCTCGCGTACAGGTGACGATGACCTTCCGGTCTCGGTCGGTCTCACGAGCAGGGCGCACGATACCCAGCCCCCAGATCCGCTCCGGTTTCCCCTCGCTGCCTTCATCAGCCCGCTGGTCAGCGGGGGCAAGAAGAATCGCGAGGTGCGACTTGACCTCGGGCCAGTCACGGCAGGGTTGGGAGTAGGACCTCTCCTTGGTGCGGTCGGCTGTGAGTAGACGAAGAAAGTCTTTGTCAGGGCGCAGAATCGCCAGCCGCGGCGATCGCGCCGAAGGCGGGTAACCTACCCGCCCTGGTTGTGCGAATGTCATCCACTCCCCCGAACCGCCTGCCACTACACCGAGCCAGGCTCAGGGGGATCGTAACGCGTCAGTTACAGCATCCGGCATACATCTCCCCAGTTCTCGCCCCCCCGGCTGGCTCCGTTGCGTTCCCTCCCATCCCGGGTACGTCTCTAAGGTGTCTCGGGTTCGGGCAAGTTGGGCTGTAGTGCGCAGAGAATCACCACTGCACAGTGATCAGGACGAGTGCCCACAGTCCCCCCGTGCATGGCTACCTTGAAGGCTACGTTCCGTAGTCGGGCCTGGTCAAAGGCTCTTGGCGGCAGACGAGTCGGGCTGTACGCCGGGTTCTGTCGCCCGGTCGCCTCGCGGCGGCCGGGGAGACGGCCATCCATCTAGGACCGGCATTGCTGCCGGTCTCGTGCGGTCTACCCGCGAACTCGGGCGGGCAGCCCTCGAACGTTCGCGCAGGACCGCCTCGCGGCGGTCCCTCTTGACCTTGCTCCGGGTGGGGTTTACCTAGCCGCCTGAGTCACCTCAGGCGCTGGTGGTCTCTTACACCACCGTTTCACCCTTACCCGGGACCGAGGTCCCGGGCGGTCTGTTTTCTGTGGCACTGTCCCGCGGGTCACCCCGGGTGGCCGTTAGCCACCACCCTGCCCTGTGGAGCCCGGACGTTCCTCGGGGGGATTTGGAGATCCCCACGCGGCCGTCCGCCCGGCTCGTCTGCCGTGCCCACCATGCTACCCGGCGGCGTGGGGCGCCCGGGACGGGTGCCGGGCGTCCGGCTCCCGGCCGGGGCGGCCCCCGTACCCTTGCCGAGGGGTCTCCTGCCTGTGGGGCCCCGTCCCGTGTGTGAAGGAGAAACCCCGTGCTCGTGCTGTTGCCGCCCTCCGAAGGAAAGGCCGCACCGGGGCGCGGAGCACCCCTGAAGCTCGAGTCCCTGTCCCTCCCGGGTCTCACCGATGCCCGGGCCACCGTCCTGGACGAGCTGGTCGAGCTGTGCCTCGGGGACGAGGACAAGGCCCGCGAGGTGCTCGGCCTGAGCGAGGGGCTGCGCGGCGAGGTCGCCAAGAACGCCGGGCTGCGGACGGCCCCCACCCGGCCGGCCGGGGAGATCTACACCGGGGTGCTGTACGACGCGCTGGGCCTGGACACCCTGGACGTGGCGGCCAGGCGGCGGGCCGGGAAGTCGCTGCTGGTCTTCTCGGGGCTGTGGGGCGCCGTCCGGGTGGGCGACCGGATTTCGTCCTACCGCTGCTCGATGGCCGTGAAGCTGCCGGGGGCGGGCGCGCTCGCCGCGCACTGGCGGGCCCCGATGGCCTCGGTCATGCCGGAGGCGGCCGGCGAGGGGCTGGTGCTGGACCTGCGGTCCTCCGCGTACACCGGGGCGTGGAAGCCGGCGGGCGAGGTGGCGGAGCGCACGGCGAGCGTGCGGGTGCTGCACTCCCAGGTGGTGGACGGGGTCGAGAAGCGGTCGGTGGTCAGTCACTTCAACAAGGCGACCAAGGGCCGCATGGTCCGTGATCTGCTGACGGCCGGTGCTCGGCCGAAGGGCCCCGCGGAGCTGGTCGAGGTGCTGCGCGGTCTCGGTTACGCCGTGGAGGCGCGGGCCCCGGAACGGTCCGGGCGGGCGTGGGCGCTCGACGTGGTGGTCACCGAGATCCACTGAGGCGTTGCATACTGCGCAACGCGCGTTGCGTGGTGTGCCACTCACGCGGCAGGATGAGACCCATGACCTCTCCCGCGCCCGCCGCCGTGTCCACCTCCGTGCTGGACCTCGCCCCCGTCGTCCCCGTCGTCGTCCTCGATGACGCGGCCGACGCGGTCCCGCTGGCCCGCGCACTCGTCGCGGGCGGGCTGCCGGCGATCGAGGTGACCCTGCGCACGGCCGCCGCCCTCGACGCCGTCCGGGCCATCGCCTCGGAGGTGCCGGAGGCCGTCGTGGGCGCCGGGACGGTGATATCCGTACGGAACGTCGACGAGACCGTCGGGGCGGGGGCGCGGTTCCTCGTCAGCCCGGGCTGGACGGACGCCCTGCTGGGCGCGATGAAGGCGTCCGGCGTGCCGTTCCTGCCGGGGGTCTCGACGACGTCGGAGGTCGTCGCGCTGCTGGAGCGCGGCGTCACGGAGATGAAGTTCTTCCCGGCCGAGGCGGCCGGGGGCACCGCCTACCTCAAGGCCCTGTCCGCGCCGCTCCCCCAGGCGCGCTTCTGCCCCACGGGCGGCATCTCCCTGGCCTCCGCACCCTCCTACCTGGCGCTGGCGAACGTCGGCTGCGTGGGCGGCAGCTGGATGGTGCCGGGTGACGCCGTCGCGGCGAAGGACTGGGCCCGGGTGGAGCGGCTGGCGGCCGAGGCCTCGGCCCTGCGCGGCTGACGGGCGCGGCGGCCGGGCCCCGGCCGGTCAGGAACCGGCCGGGGTCCCCCGCAGGTGCGAGGTGTCGTTCAGGAGCCTCAGCGAGGCGTTGCCGTCCGCGTAGTACGCCACCGTCGACAGGGAGGCGGGCAGCAGTTCCATGCGGAACAGCGACTCGGGCGGGGCGCCCAGCGCCAGTCTGACCAGGGTCTTGATCGGCGTGACGTGCGTGACGAGCAGCACCGTGCGCCCCGCGTGACGCGAGATCAGCCGGTCGCGGGCCGCCGCCACCCGCTCGGCCACCTCGGCGAAGCTCTCGCCGCCGCCCGTGGGGGCCGCGTCGGCGGAACCGAGCCAGGCGGTCAGATCGGAGCCGTGGCGCTCCCGTACCTCGGCGAAGGTCAGGCCCTCCCACGCACCGAAGTCCGTCTCGCGCAGGCCGTCCTCGACACGGACCTCCAGGCCGAGCGACTCCGCCACCGCAGCGGCCGTCTCGCGGCAGCGCCGCAGCGGTGAGCTGACGATCTCCTGGACCGTGCCCCGGGCGGCGAAGGCCTCCGCCGCACAGGCGGCCTGGTGGCGTCCGGTGGGCGAGAGCGCGGGATCGCTGCCGCCACTGCCGGAGAACCGCTTCTCCGGGGTGAGCGGCGTCTCTCCGTGCCGGAGCAGGAGGAAGGTGGCGGGCGCGCCCAGGTCGGGAGCGCTCGCCCAGCCCACCTGCGGGGTGGCCGCCGCGGGGGTGGCCGCCGCCGGGC
>NZ_JBEXWB010000073.1:0-21296 GCF_040629645.1 Streptomyces sp. NPDC005899
CCGGCCCCGAGCCCACCCCGTACGTCCCCGTAACGCCCCGAGCCCACCCCGTACGTTCCCGTAACGCCCCGTGACGCCCCCCGGCACCGACGCAGCGGCACCCGTCACGACCTCCTCACGGCGCTTCCCCGACCCCTCGCGACGGAGCCGACAGTTCGAGCGCGCTGAGCGCCAGCATCATCTCGACCAGTTCCCTCGGCCGTGAGAGCGAGCGGGCCGTCAGCCGTTCCAGCCGTCGCAGGCGATTGAGCACGGTGTTGCGGTGGCAGTACAGGCGGCCCGCCGCCCGCCCCGCCGAGCCGCCGCACTCCAGCCACGTGACCAGAGTCCGCAGCAGCAGCGCCCGGTCCGCCTCCTCCAGGGCCAGCAGCGGCCCGAAGACGTCCGCGACGAGCCGGGCCGACAGATCGGGCTGGCTCACCACCAGAGCCGCCGGCAGCCGTTCCTCCAGCCGGACGATCCCCGCCGCCCCCGGCGGACAGGTCAGCAGTGCCACATCGGCCAGCCGGCGGGCCGCGCCCAGTCCGGCTAGGCCCTGGGCCACCGGGCCGATCCCGCCGGGCCCCGGACACCAGCGCCCCAGCAGCGGGACGAGCGCGGCCGCGTCCTCGTCGCCGAGGGCGACGACGAGGACGTCGCGGTCCTGCCGGGTCCGCCGGAAGAACCGCATGCCGTCCGCCGGCACGGTCTTCCCGGCGGGCCCGCCCCCGCCCGCCGGGAAGACCGCCACGGCGTAGCGGCCCCGCTCCGGCAGACCCAGGGCGGCCGCCGCGCGGGCCGCCGGACCCGGCTCCGGCCGCCCCTCCAGCAGGGCGTCGAGAAGCGCCGGGCCCTCCTCGTCACTGCGCCGCCGCATGTTCCCCTCCGATCTGCGGTGGACGGCCGGGGTGCGGCCGGGCCGCTCATGGCTGGTGACGATGCCACCGGCCGCACGCGGTACGGCGCCGGTCCCGCCCCCTCTGTGCGCGTGCACAACGGCCCCCTCCGATCACTGGTCAGCCGCAGCGAGTGCGCCGCGCACCGTGGACGCGCGCCGCGCCCGCTGCTGGTCTGTGGCACCACGACGACCAGTCGGAAGGAGGAGGACGCATGGCAACGCTCGAGATCCGCGGACTGTCCGTGGGCTACGGCCCGGTACGGGCACTGCGCGACGTCTCCGTCGACGTGCCGGCCGGCGCGATCACCGCCGTACTCGGTGGCAACGGCGCCGGCAAGACCACGCTGCTGCGGGCCGTGTCGCGGACCCTCGGCTTCCACCGCGGGACGGGCACGGGCAGCATCAGCTTCGACGGCCGGCCCCTGGACGGGCTGCGCCCCGCCCAGGTGGTGGCCGCCGGGGTGATCCAGGTGCCGGAGGGCCGGCAGGTGTTCGCCCGCATGACGGTGGCCGACAACCTGCGGGCCGGTGCTCTTGGAGCCCGCGGTGGGCGCAGGGCCGTCGCCACGGCGCTCGAGCGCGTGCACGAACTGTTCCCGGTCCTCGCCCAGCGGGCGCACCAGCGGGCCGGACTGCTCTCCGGCGGGGAGCAGCAGATGCTGGCCATGGGCCGGGCCCTGATGGCCGGGCCCCGCCTGCTGCTCCTGGACGAGCCGTCCCTCGGCCTCGCGCCGTTGATGGCCGCCAGGATCGCCGAGACGGTCCAGGAGATCAACGCGGGCGGCACCTCGGTGATGCTCGTGGAGCAGAACGCGGCCATCGCGCTGCGGCTCGCCTCCACCGCCTACGTCCTGGACGTCGGCGAGGTGGCGCTCCACGGGCCGGCCGACGAGCTCGCCGCCTCCGACGAGGTGCGCAGGCGCTATCTCGGCGTGGTCGACGAGACGGCCGCCGAGGACGCGACGCGGGCCGTCGCGGCGCCCTCCCGCTCGCTGAGCAGGTGGTCCGCGTGAGCACCGCCCCCGCCGCGGCGGCACCGCCCACCGCCCCGGCCGCGCTGACCGTCCGCGACGTGACCGTGCGCTTCGCCGGTCTCACCGCCCTGGACGCCGTCTCCTTCACCGTCGCACCGGGCAGCGTGCACGCCGTGATCGGGCCCAACGGCGCCGGCAAGTCCACCACCTTCAACGTGCTCTCCGGCGTCTACCGCGCCACCTCCGGCTCCGTGCACCTCGGGACCACGGAACTCACCGGCCTCGCCCCGCACCGGATCGCCGGCCTCGGCGTCGCCCGCACCTTCCAGAACCTCGCGCTTCCCCCGCACGCCACGGTCGCCGACAGTCTGCTGCTGGGCCGGCACCGCCTCACCCGCACCGGGTTCCTGGCCGCCGGGCTGCGGCTTCCCTCGGCATCCCGTGAGGCACGCGTGCACCGCGAACGCGTCCGGGAGATAGCCGAGTTCATCGGCCTGGAACGGGAGCTGGAGAGGCCCGCCGGGATCCTGCCGTACGGGAAGCAGAAGCTCGTCGAGCTGGGCCGGGCGCTCTGCATGGAACCGCAGGTCCTGCTCCTGGACGAGCCCATCGCCGGCATGACGGCCGACGAGCGGCGCCGTGTCGCGGCCGTCGTCGCTGCCGTCCGCGACAGCCTCGGCATCTCGATCGTGCTGGTCGAACACGACATGGGCGTGGTGATGCGCCTCGCGGACGAGGTGACCGTACTCGACTTCGGGCGCAGGATCGCCGGCGGCCCGCCGGCCGAGGTCCAGAACGATCCGGCCGTAGTCCAGGCCTACTTGGGGACTCAGGAATGACCACCTTCATCGAACTCCTTCTCGGCGGACTCGCCATCGGATCGGTCTACGCACTGATCGCGCTCGGCTTCGTCGTCATCTTCAAGGCCACCGAGGTCGTCAACTTCGCGCACGCCTCCCTGCTGCTGGCGGGCGGGTACGTCACCGCGGTCCTCCACGACGACATCGGCTTCTGGCCCGCGCTCGGTGCCGGTATCGCGGGCGCCGCCGTCGTCGGGGCCGCCGTCGAGTTCCTCGTGATGCGCCGTTACCGGGGCAGCGACCACAGCGTCCTGGCCATCGTCACCATCGGTGTCGACATCCTCATCACCACCGAACTCACCCGGCGGATGGGCACGGAGGTCCTCGCGCTCGGCGACCCGTGGGGCGACGGCGTCGTCACCGTCGGCGGTGTCACCCTGGCGGAGACCAGGATCGCGGCCTTCGTCGTCGCCGGGCTGCTCATCACCGTGTTCCTGCTCGCCTTCCGCTACACCTCCTGGGGGGTGTCGATGCGGGCCGCGGCGGAGAACCCGCAGACGGCGGCCCTGATGGGGATCAGGCTCGGCAGGGTCTCGCTGTCCGCCTGGGCGGTCGCGGGGGCCCTCGCCGCGGTCGCGGCCCTCTTCCTCACCGTCTTCCCCACCCCGGGCCTGGAGCGGGCCACCTCCTTCGCGGCGCTCAAGGCGTTCCCCGCCGCGATCCTCGGGGGCCTCGACTCGACGACCGGGGCCCTGGTCGGGGGGCTCGTCGTCGGCGTCACCGAATCGCTCGCCACCGGCTACCAGAGCGACCTGTCCTTCCTCGGCCGCGGTATCGGTGACCTCGCGCCCTACCTCGTGATGATCGCCGTCCTGCTCGTCAGGCCCGCGGGACTCTTCGGCACGAAGGAGCTCGCCCGTGTCTGAGGCCACGTCCACCACCGTCACGGACGCCGAGGCGGCCCCCGCACCGGCGTCCGGCACCGGATCACCGCTCACCGCGGGTCTGCGCAGGCCCCGCACCTACCTGTGGCTCGCGGGATCGGTCCTGCTCCTGCTGTTCCCGTTCTACCTGGACCGCTTCTGGTTGCAGGCCGGCCTCTTCGCGATGGCCGCCGCGATCGGGGCCATCGGCCTGAACCTGCTCACCGGCAGCACCGGACAGCTCTCGATGGGCCACGCGTTCTTCCTGGCCGTGGGCGCGTACGGCTACAGCGTCCTGGCCGGGGAGAGCAGCTCGGAGAACGGCCACGACATCAGCGGGCTCGGCCTGCCGACCTGGCTCGCGGCGATCCTCGCCGTGCTGCTGGCGGGCGCGGCGGGCGGGCTGTTCAGCCCGATCGCGGGCCGGCTGCGCGGCGCCTACCTGGGTATCGCCACGCTCGCGCTGATCTTCATCGGCCAGCACGTGCTCTTCAACGCGGGCTCGCTCACCGGCGGCTTCAACGGCCGTTCGGTGCCCCCGCTGTCGCTGTTCGGCTTCACGTTCGACGACACCGAGGTGGTCGTCGCGGCGGTGCCCTTCCAGTCCTCCGAGAAGCTCTGGTACCTGGCCCTGCTCGTCCTCGCCGCCGGCGGGTTCTTCGCCCGCGGTGTGCTGCGGGGAAGGCCGGGCCGTGCGCTGAACGCCGTCCGGGACCACCGGATCGCCGCCGGCGTGATGGGTGTCCCGGTGGCACGGTACCGGGCCGCGGTGTTCGTCCTGTCCTCCATGTACGCGGGCCTCGCGGGCGTCCTGCTCGCCCTGGTCTTCCAGCGGACCGTGCCCGAGTACTTCGGCATGGTCCTGTCACTCGAGTACCTCGCCATGATCGTCATCGGCGGGCTCGGCAGCGTCGCGGGAGCCGTCGCCGGCGCCGCGTTCGTCTCGCTGCTCCCGCAGGTGCTGACCCATTACAGCGACTCCCTCCCGCTGGTCTCCGCCCCCGGTACGGGCGGCATCGCACCAGGTGAGGCGTCCCGCTATCTCTACGGCGCCGCGGTGGTCGCGGTCGTCCTGTTCCTGCCCGGCGGCATTGCGCGTCCGAGGAAATCTGGGGAGAAGAAATGAAACTGCGTGTCTACGGAGCGGTCCTCGCGGCCCTCGCCCTCGCCGTGACGGGTTGCAGCGGGAAGGCGAAGACGGATGACGGCGCGGCCGCCGACAAGGGCGGCGTGAAGACGGGCGAGGGGGTCAGCGACAAGAAGATCACCCTCGGCGCGCTCACCGACATGACCGGTGTGTACGCCTCGCTGGGCAAGAGCGTCACCCAGGCCCAGCAGCTGTGGGTGAAGCAGACCAACGCGGCGGGCGGCATCTGCGACCGGCAGATCGAGCTGACGGTCCGCGACCACGGCTACGACCCGCAGAAGGCGGTCGCCGCCTACACCGAGCTGGAGCCGGACGTCCTGGGCTTCTCGCAGTTCCTCGGTTCGCCCTTCGTGGCCGCCGTCGAACAGCGCATCGACGGCCAGGACAAGGCGGTCGTGCTGCCGCAGGCCTGGTCGGCGAACCTCCTCGGCTCGAAGTACATCCGGGTCATCGGTGCCACCTACGACATCGAGACGGTCAACCTGATCGACTTCCTGCTCGACGGGAAGCGCATCGCCAAGGGCGACAAGATCGGCCACGTGTACTTCGAGGGCGACTACGGCGAGAACGCCCTCGCGGGCTCCAAGCACGCCGCGAAGGAGGCGGGGCTCACGGTCGTGGAGCAGAAGATCAAGCCGACCGACAACGACATGACCGCCCAGGTATCGGCGCTCAAGCAGGCCGGTGTCAAGGCGATCGTCGTCAGCGCCGGCCCCCGCCAGGCGGCCTCGCTGGTCGGCGTGGCGGCGGCCACCGGCTTCGACGTCCCGGTCGTCGGCAACAACTCCGCCTACGCGCCCCAGCTCCTCGCCACCCAGGCCGGCGCGGCCCTCCAGAAGGACTACTACATCGGCGCGCCCTCCCTGCCCATCGGTGATCCCGCCAAGGGGACGTCCGACCTGGCCAAGGCGTACGCGGCCGAGTACCCGAAGGACGGCCTGGACAACGGGGTCATCGCCGGCTACCAGGCGGCGTCCCTGTTCGGTGAGGCGCTGAAGAAGTCCTGCTCCTCCAAGGACCTCACCCGTGCCGGTGTCGACGAGGCGCTGCTCTCGGTGAAGGGCTTCGGTGACTTCGGGGTCGCCCACGACTTCACCGACCCGGCGGCGCCGTCCAGCCTGGAGACCGTCGTCATGAAGCCGGACGCGAAGTCCTCCGGCGGGCTCAAGGTCGTCCGCCCGGCCGAGGTCGCTCCGGCCGCGAAGACCTTCCCGCGTTCCTGACCGGGCTGTCCGATCATGCCCGCACGGTGGCGGGACCGGCCACGGGGGCCGGTCCCACCACCGTGCGCGGTCAGTGGGTGTATGCCTCCAGTTCGGACAGCTGACCGGCCGGCCAGCCGGTGTTGGCGGTGAAGGTGAGCCGGAGGTACCGGACCGGCGTCCCCGGGAGGCCGACGGTCGCGGTGTTGCCGCTCGACGGGTTGAACGTGTACCCCGCCGGCGCCTTCAGCGAGGTGTACGCCGAGTTGTCGGTGCTGCCCGACACCCCGATCGTCTGGGTGCGCGTCGCCCACGCGGCGGCCGGGGGCAGCTTCAGCACCAGCCGCTTCAGCGCCTTGGGGGCGCCCAGGTCGACGGTCAGGGACTGCGGGAAGGCGTTGTTGCGGCTTTCCCAGTAGCTGCTCGCGTTGCCGTCGACGCTGTTGGCCGCCCCGTACACGTCGGCGTGGCCGGTCTCGGTGACCGGGCGCCCCTGGGCGAGGTTCCCCGTCTCCTCGGGCGGATCGGTCGGGTCCGTGGGGTCTGTCGGGTCCGTGGGGCCGCCGCCACCCGGTATCCCGCCGTTGGTCCACACCGGGTCGGGCCAGACACCCGTGCAGGCGGGCGGGTTCGCGTACCAGCCGGAGTTGCCGGTGCCCTGGGTGATCTGGAAGCCGCTGCCCACGCAGTTGTGGATCGGGTTGGACTGGGCGATGTGCGTGGCGACGACCCTGTTGAAGGACGCCGTGCCCGGGGCCTGGATCTGCAGGGCGTAGGTGCCGGCCCCGTCGATCTTGATGTTGTCGAAGTGCAGCCCGTTGCTCGCGCCTTCGATCAGGTGGATGGCCGCGTACGAGCTGTCGAGGATCTCACTGTCGGTGATGTTGACGGTGGCGTTGCTGATCGGCTCGTTGAGTCCGCTGAACCAGATCGCGCCGACGCCGAAGCGCCAGTTGTAGTCGTTGTTCCCGGTGCGGATGAGGGTGTTGCGGGCAGCGGTGTGGGTGCCCGACACGGCCGTGCCCTGGCCCGAGTTGACCCCCGGGTAGCGGTTGGCGATGTGCAGGCCGCCGCCGTTGGTGACGGTGTCCGACATGACGTTGTCGGAGATGGTGATGTCCTTGCCGCCGTACGTGACGATGTTGTTGGCGAGGATCGGCAGGACCACCGTGTTGAACGTGAACCGGTTCCTCACGTTCGGGACGTTCTCCGCCCACATGGCCAGGCCGTCGTCGCCGGTGTTGCGGACGAAGGTGTTGGTCACCGTGGAGTTCGTGACGCCGTAGTGGAAGTTCACACCGTCGGCGGTCTGGTCCAGGATCCGGCTGTTCCTGATGGTGAAGTCGTCCATCGGGCCGTCCATCCAGGCGCCGCACTTGGTGTGCTGCATCAGGACGTTGTCGACGACCGAGTGGGACATGGCGCCGCCGATGGCGTTGACCTGGTCGTTGTCCACCCGCTCACGGATGTCGCCGATGACGGCGAAGTCCCTGAGGGTGACATCGCTGCTGCCGCCCTGCGCCGCGTACTTGCCGTACACCCCGACCGCCTTGCTCCGGTCGGTCGGGTGGCGGCCGGTCAGGATGCTGTACCAGGGGCCCGCCCCGCGCAGCGTCACCTTGTCGACGACGATGTGGTCGGTGACCTTGAAGGTGCCCTGCGGGATGTACACCTCCCTGCCCTGTGCGCGGCCCGCGTCGACCGCGGCCTGGATCCTCGCGGTGGAGTCGGCGGAGCCGGTCGGGTCGGCGCCGAAGTCGCCCACCACGTCCAGTGCCCCCGACGGCCTGCCGACGGGGGCGCCGACCTGCTCGAAGTCCGCCAGGTCGATCGTGAACGAGGGCGACGCGGCCGTGGAGGTCACCTGGAGCCGCACTTTCGTGCCCGCGGCGAGGGTGGATCCGAACATGGTCCGGGTCTCGTCGTAGAAGTGGTGCGGGTTGCTGTCGCCCGGGTTGTTGTTGAAGGGGTAACCCCCGTAGTACCAGCCGTACTTCGACGTCACCGGCACGCTTCTGAGCGAGGAGCCGTTGACCCGCAGGTCGAGCGAGGAGTCCCGCCCCGTCCCGGCGGCGCTGTCCGGCAGCGAGTAGCGGAAGCTCATGGCGTTCGCGGGGGCCGTGAGCGTGAACTCGACGTACTCACCCGGAGCGTCGAGCGTGACGGCCTGCCGGCCCGACGCCTCCGAGGGCAGCGAGCCGTACAGGCGGTCGGGGCCGATCAGGGAGCCGTTGGTGGCGGCGTACTCGGCTTCCAGTTCCTTGAACGGGACGGTGGCGCCCCGGCCGGATATGCCGACCGGGGAGGGCGCGGGCACGGCGGCGGCCTGGGCCGCGGGTGCGCCGGCCAGCACGACCGCGGCGGCGGTGCCGACGGCGGTCAGGGCCAGGGAGAGGGAAGCGGACACGGAGCGTCTGAACAGGCGGTGCCTGTGGCGTGGGGTCACGTGTGGGTCGTCCTTGCGGCTCGTGGGGCTCTTCGGACGCCCCACAGGCTAGGAGGAGCGGCGCAAGGAAGTCCATGCTGCTGCGCAAGATTCTGTCTTTGGTGCTCAAATTTGTGACTCAACGACGGGAAAACGCGGCCTCTCCGCCCCGGCGCCCGGTCCCGGACGGTCGGTCACCGCTCCGCCCGGCCGCCTCCTCGCGTCGGCGTGGGCGCGGTGAGCCGGTGACGGGCGCCGCCCGGGCCGCCTTCAAGAAGTGAAGTTTGACATGTCCATTGACAGGTCCGCCGGTCCGCTGGCTTCATGTGAACAACACATGGGAGCGCTCCCAAGCACCTCTGCCCGCCTTACCCCCCTGAAGGGCGACGACGGATGAAGTCACCGATGAGAACACGGCTGGGGGCGGCCCTGGCCGCCGCCACCACCGCGACCGCCGTGCTGATGGTGCTGTCCGGCCCGGTGGCCGCGCAGTCGGCGGAGCGGGCGTCCGCGCCCGCGGCACGTACGGCGAGCGCGGCCGGCACCAAGGACTGGCTGCACACCCAGGGCAACCGGATCGTCGACGAGCGGGGCAACCGGGTCCAGCTCACCGGGGCCAACTGGTTCGGCTTCAACGCCACCGAGCGTGTCTTCCACGGGCTCTGGTCCGCCAACCTGGACACGGTCACCCGGCAGATGGCGGAGCGCGGCATCAACATCGTCCGCGTGCCGATCTCCACCCAGCTCCTGCTGGAGTGGAAGAACGGGCAGGCCGCGGTGTCCAGCGCGGTCAACACCTGGGCCAACCCGGAGCTCAAGGACAAGACCACGCTGCAGGTCTTCGACGCCTTCCTCGGTGTGGCCGAGAAGTACGGCGTCAAGGTGATGCTGGACGTCCACAGCGCCGAGGCCGACAACTCCGGCCACGTCCATCCGGTGTGGTGGAAGGGGACGATCACCTCCGAGCAGTTTTACTCCGCCTGGGAGTGGGTGACCGGCCGCTACAAGGACAACGACACCCTCGTGGCGATGGACGTCAAGAACGAGCCCCACGGCAAGCAGTCCGAGAGCCCGCGGGCCAAGTGGGACGGGTCCGCCGACCAGGACAACTTCAAGTACGCCTGCGAGACCGCCGGCAAGCGGATCCTCGCCGTCAACCCCCACGTCCTCGTCATGTGCGAGGGCATCGAGGTCTACCCGAAGGACGGGGTGAACTGGACCTCCACCGCGGCGACCGACTACCACGGCATGTGGTGGGGCGGAAACCTGCGAGGGGCCAGGGACCACCCCGTCGACCTCGGCGCGCAGCAGGACCAGCTCGTCTACTCCCCGCACGACTACGGTCCGCTCGTGTACCAGCAGCCCTGGTTCCAGGGCACCTGGAACCGCGCCACGCTGGAACGCGACGTGTGGGGCCCCAACTGGCTCTACCTGCACAAGGAGGGCACCGCGCCGCTGTTCATCGGCGAGTGGGGCGGCCACCTCGACAACGGGCCGAACCAGAAGTGGATGACCGCGCTCCGGGACCTGATCGTGGACAACGGCCTGCACCACACCTTCTGGTGCCTCAACCCCAACTCCGGTGACACGGGCGGGCTGCTGGGCTACGACTGGGCGACCTGGGACGAGGCCAAGTACGCGCTGCTCAAGCCCGCTCTCTGGCAGTCGGGCGGCAAGTTCGTGAGCCTGGACCACCAGGTCAGGCTCGGGGGCCCGGCGAGCACCACGGGCATCAGCCTCACCGACCTGTACGGCGGCTGATCCACCGGCCGCGGCACCACCCGCAGACCGTCCCGGGGCGCCGATGACACCCACCGCCTCGGCGCCCCGGGACTCCCACGGCGCGGGACCGCCCGCCGCCGCGGCCGCGGTCCCTCAGGAGCCCGTGTGCCGGGCGTTGATGAGGAGCAGGGCGATGTCGTCGGTCCCGGGCGTGAAGCGCTCGGCGTACCGCACCAGAGTGTCGGCGACCTCGTCCATGGTCTGGTCCAGGGCCAGCGCGAAGTGCTCCGCCAGCGCGGCGGTGGCGTCGTCGAAGTCGACGCCGGGGGCTTCGGCCAGTCCGTCGGTGAAGAGGGCGAGCGCCGCGCCGGGCGGCAGGGCGATCTCGGTCGTCGGATAGCGGGACGCCGGATCGATGCCGAGCAGCAGGCCGGGGGGCAGGTCGAGTGGCTCGGTCTGCCCGTCCGGTTGCCGCAGGAGCGGAGCGGGGTGGCCCGCGGTCGCCAGGCGGGCCGTGTGCCCCGCCAGATCGAGGTGGACGTACAGGCAGCTCGTGAACAGACCCGGGTCGAGGTCGGTGAGCAGCCGGTTGGTCCGCGCCAGCACCTCGTCGGGCGGTGCGCCGGCGGAGGCGTGGACGGCTGTGCGGACCTGGCCCATGAGCGCGGCGGCGTTCACGTTGTGGCCCTGTACGTCGCCGATGGTGGCCGCCGCGGTCGTCTCGTCCAGCTGGATCAGGTCGTAGAAGTCCCCGCCGATCCCCATGCCCCGGGTGGCCGGGAGGTAGCGGGCGGCGACGTCGAGCCCCGGGATCCGGGGCAGGGTGTGCGGCAGCAGGTGGGCCTGGAGGCTGTGGGCGAGCCGGTCCTTGGTGTCGTAGAGGCGGGCGCGGTCCAGGGCCTGGGCGAGCAGCCCCGCGATCGAGGTGAGCAGGGCGCGTTCCTCGGGCTCGAAGCGATGCGGCCGGTCGTAGGCGAGGACCAGCGAGCCGACCGGCCGCCCGGAGACGATCAGAGGCAGGAAGGCGCAGGCGGCGACGGCGTTCCGCAGCCCGGCGGTGGGGTAGGCGCGCTCCAGCTCCGCGAAGTCGTCGAAGAAGCCGGGGACGCCGGTCAGGAGCACGTGGGTGGCCGGTGTGTCCGCGGTCAGCGGGGCACCGTCGAAGCGGTCCATCAACGCCGGGTGGCTGCCGCGGCGGCCCTCGACGCGCAGCCGCCCCTGCGTCGACGTCAGCACCACGAGGGACTGGATGCGGAAGGCCGGCAGGAGCTGGTCCCCGGCGAGTTCGATCACGTCCCGGGTGCCGACCGCCTCCGTGAGCGTCGCCGCGAGGTGCATCAGGTGGTACAGGGCGGTCGCCCGGTTCGGTACGGCCGAGGTCGGAGGCAGCGACGCCGGCGGCTCGTCGGCCGGGTCGGGCCGCGTGGCGGGCAGGATGCGGACGCTCAGACCGGTGGCGTTCGGGAAGAGGTGGAAGGACAGCCACCGGTCCGGGGGCCGCAGCACGGTGAAGGACGTCTGCTGGCGGCTGATGACCGCGGCCCGGTAGTGGTCCTCGACGGACGGGTCGTCGAGCCAGGGGAGCGAGACCCAGGGGAGGGTGCCCAGCAGCTCCGCCGCCGGGGTCCCCAGGAGCTCCGCCGCGGCGCCGGTGAGGAAGGTGATGGTCCCGTCCAGCGCCAGGGCGCAGCTTCCGCCCGGAAGCCGCTGGACGAACTCCATGGCGGCGGCGCCCTCGGCCGGCCCGGGAGGGGGCGGCGCCGGAGGTGGCAGCACCCGGGGATGACCCCCCGGGCGCACGGGGTGCCCGCTGCTCTCGGCCTGCACCAGAAGCTGCCCGAGGCGGTGGCAGCCGCCGAGGACGGCCCGGCGTTCCTCCGGGGCCATCTCCGCGGAATGCGAGCCGGGCCACAGCAGTACCAGACCGCCCCGGTCGGTCGCGCCGGTCCTGATCGGGGCGGCGCCCAGCGCGAACTGGTAGGGGAGGACCAGCGCCGGCCGGGGATACCGTCTGGCCAGCTCCTCCTGGCTGCCGAGCCAGATCAGGCTCCGGTGGCGTACCGCGTCGGCCACCGGCATCGGCGCGACCAGCGGCACCCGGGCCCACGGGGCGGCCAGGGGTCCGGGTGCCCCGGCGAGCACCGCCAGGTGCAGCGTGGTGTCGTTCCGCGGGAGCAGGTACAGCATCGCCACGGACGCGCCGGTCCCACGGATGAGGTCGGCCACGGCGCTGTCCAGCAGCTCCGTGCCCGAACCCGCGGCGGCACCGGAAGCGGCATGGTCCTGCACACCTTCCAGCGTCCCCCGCGACAGGCCGCCGCGCACCCGCTGCCGGGCACGGTACGTACGAACGGCCGACACGGCGCGGCCGGGGAGCGGCGCTCCCGATCGGGGCCCGGGCCCCGGGCGGACCCCCGTACGCACGAGGGCCCGGATGCCGGGGAGCATCCGGGCCCTCAGGGCGTTCGTACCGGGCGGCTACGGGAGCTGTGCGGCCCGTGCCTCGCGCCGGTTGTCGCGGAAGGTGTTCACCCGCCGTGCCGTGGCGAAGAGCGGGATCACCGCCCCCAGGACGACCTGGAGCGCACAGCCGGTCTGGAGGAGCAGCTGACCGCCGGGGGCGTCGAACGCCCACGCGGCCAGCAGGCCCATCGCGGCCACGATCCAGCTGAGCATCGCCACCGCCAGGACGCCCCGCGGTTTGGGGTACTCGACCCGGCTGACCATCAGCCACGCCACGCCGATGATGGCGAGCAGCGTGGGCACGAAGGGCAGTTCCAGCAGCACGATCGAGACGACCGTGAGCGCCCCGAAGGGGCTCGGCATGCCCTGGAACATGCCGTCCTTCAGGGTCACGCACGAGAAGCGCGCAAGCCTGAGCACCACCGCCAGCAGCACCACGATCGCCGCGAGCGCCGACACCCGCTGGTGCGCGTCGTCCGCGACCATCCCGTACACCAGGACGAAGTAGGCCGGAGCCAGTCCGAAGCTGATCAGGTCGGAGAGGTTGTCCAGCTCCGCCCCCATCGGCGAGGACCGCAGCTTGCGCGCCACGAGTCCGTCGAAGAGGTCGAACACGGCCGCCATGAGCATGAGGATCACCGCGGTGGCGGCGGAGTGCCGGGCCATGCCCGACTCGTCGCTGCCGGTGAGGTGCGGGATGAGGATCCCCGTGGTGGTGAAGTACACCGCCATGAAACCGCACGTGGCGTTGCCCAGCGTGAGGGTGTCCGCTATCGACAGCCTCATCGACAGCGGCATGTCCTGCGTGCCGTCGGCGTCCTCGTCGTCGGCCTCCGGAACCCAGCCGGCCTGTGTATCGGGATCAATCACGGTCAATTCGAGTCACCCCCGCGGTGGTGGCCTGGCCGACCTCGACCGCGACATCGATACCTTCCGGAAGGTAGATGTCGACCCGCGAGCCGAACCGGATCAGGCCGATGCGTTCGCCCTGCTCCACCTTCGTGCCCTGCGGGACGTAGGGCACGATGCGACGGGCGACCGCTCCCGCGATCTGCACCATCTCGATGTCGCCGAGCTCGGTGTCGAAGTGCCAGACAACGCGTTCGTTGTTCTCGCTCTCCTTGTTGAACGCCGGCACGAACCCACCCGGGATGTGCTCCACCGACGTCACGGTGCCGGACAGCGGTGCCCGGTTGACGTGCACGTTGAGGGGGCTCATGAAGATCGCGACGCGGGTGCGCCCGTCCTTCCACGGCATGATGCTCTGCACCACGCCGTCGGCCGGCGAGATGACGCGGCCCTGGGTGATCTCGCGCTCGGGGTCACGGAAGAACCACAGCATGCCCGCCGCGAGCGCGGTGGTGGGCACGGCCACGGCGGCCCAGCGTCCGGACTTGCGGGCCCGGGCGAGGCTGAGTGCCGCGGTGGCGACGGTCGGGAGGAGCCACGGCGATGCTCCGCGGGCGAGGCGGACCCCTCCGCGCGGTGCAGGGAATTGGCTGTCGGGCATGGATGACCTTCGTAGCGGATGATGCCGCGCTGGCAACGGGGGGACGGCGGCTTTCGGCGATGCTATCGGGTGCGAGCGGCAACTGGGCAAGCCAGCAGCCGAGTCGGACGGCTGACGGGACCCCGGCGCGGTGCACTCGATGTGATCTTCTTCGCCACCAAACCACCTCGAAAGGGATAATCAGCCTGGGAGCCGGTACTCCTCGAGGAGCCGGCGACCGATGATCATTTTCTGGATCTCGGCGGTACCTTCACCGATCAGCAGCATCGGGGCCTCGCGGTAGAGGCGCTCGATCTCGTACTCCTTGGAGAAGCCGTAGCCGCCGTGGATACGGAAGGCGTCCTCGACGACTTCCTTGCAGTACTCGGAGGCGAGGTACTTCGCCATCCCTGCCTCCAGGTCGTTCCGCTCCCCGGAGTCCTTCTTGCGTGCCGCGTTCACCATCATCGCATGGGCCGCTTCGACCTTGGTGGCCATTTCGGCCAGTTTGAACTGGATCGCCTGGTGCTGGGCGATGGGCTTTCCGAAGGTGTGGCGCTGCTGGGCGTACGAAACACCCAGTTCGAAGGCACGCTGTGCGACACCGCAGCCACGTGCGGCGACATTCACGCGCCCTACCTCGACGCCGTCCATCATTTGGTAAAAACCACGCCCGGTCGTGCCGCCCAGTACGCGATTGGCCGGAATGCGTAGTCCGTCCATGATGAGCTCGGTCGTGTCGACGCCCTTGTAGCCCATCTTGTCGATCTTCCCCGGGATGGTGAGACCGGGGCGGACCTCTCCGAAGCCCGCCTCCTTCTCCACCAGGAAGGTCGTCATCGACTTGTGCGGGGCGGTGCCCTCGGGGTGTCCTTCGTCACTCCGGCACAGGACGGCGACCAGCGTCGAGGTGCCGCCGTTGGTCAGCCACATCTTCTGGCCGTCGAGGACGTACTCGTCCCCGTCCCTGACGCCCTTCGACGAGATCGCGGAGACGTCGGAGCCGAGCGCCGGCTCGGACATCGAGAACGCGCCGCGGACCTCGCCGAGCGCCATCCGCGGCAGGAACGTGTCCTTCTGCTCCTGGGTGCCGTGCTGCTTGAGCATGTACGCCACGATGAAGTGCGTGTTGATGATGCCGGACACGCTCATCCAGCCGCGGGCGATCTCCTCGACGCACAGCGCGTAGGTGAGGAGCGACTCGCCCAGGCCGCCGTACTCCTCGGGGATCATCAGCCCGAACAGGCCGAGTTCCTTGAGCCCCTCGACGATGTCCGTCGGGTACTCGTCGCGGTGCTCCAGCTGCGTCGCGACGGGAATGATCTCCTTGTCCACGAAATCGCGGACCGTCGACAGGATCTCCTGCTGGACGTCGGTCAGGCCGGCGGTGCGGGCGAGTCGGCTCACGGCTGCTTCTCCACGTTCTTGCTCGACGGCTGATTCAGCTCCGGGCGGCCGGGCTGCTCGCCGCCGCGCTCCTCGATGTACGTCTCGGTGGGGACCATCACCTTGCGGCGGAACACGCAGACGAGCGTGCCGTCCTGCTTGTAGCCCTTCGTCTCGACGTACACGACGCCCCGGTCGCTCCTGGACCTCGACGGGGTCTTGTCGAGCACGGTCGTCTCGCCGTAGAGCGTGTCGCCGTGGAACGTCGGGGCCACGTGCTTCAGCGACTCGACCTCCAGGTTGGCGATCGCCTTTCCGGAGACGTCGGGCACCGACATGCCGAGCAGCAGCGAGTAGATGTAGTTGCCGACGACCACGTTCTTCCCGAAATCGGTGGTCTTCCCGGCGTAGTTGCTGTCCATGTGCAGAGGGTGGTGATTCATGGTCAGCAGGCAGAAGAGGTGGTCGTCGTACTCCGTGACCGTCTTCCCCGGCCAGTGCTTGTAGACAGCACCGACCTCGAACTCCTCAAAGGTGCGTCCGAACTGCATGATCAGGCCTCCGGGGCTTCGAACTTGGAGGTGCGCTGCATTCCGGCCGCGCGGCCCTTGCCCGCGATGACCAGTGCCATCTTGCGGCTGGCCTCGTCGATCATCTCGTCGCCGAGCATCGCCGAGCCCTTCTTGCCGCCCTCCTCGGAGGTGCACCAGTCGTACGCGTCGAGGATGAGCTCGGCGTGGTCGTAGTCCTCCTGGGAGGGGGAGAAGACCTCGTTCGCGGCGTCCACCTGACCGGGGTGCAGCACCCACTTGCCGTCGAAGCCCAGCGCGGCGGCGCGCCCCGCGACCTCGCGGTAGGCGTCCACGTCGCGGATCTGCAGGAACGGTCCGTCGATGGCCTGGAGGTCGTGCGTGCGGGCCGCCATCAGGATGCGCATCAGGATGTAGTGGTACGCGTCCGCCGGGTAGCCGGGCGGCTGCTGGCCGACGACCAGCGTCTTCATGTTGATCGAGGCCATGAAGTCGGCGGGGCCGAAGATCAGGGTCTCCAGGCGGGGCGAGGCGGCGGCGATCTCGTCGATGTTCACCAGGCCCTTGGCGTTCTCGATCTGCGCCTCGATGCCGATCCTCCCCACCTCGAAGCCCATCGTCTTCTCGATCTGGGTCAGCAGCAGGTCCAGGGCGACGACCTGCTGGGCGTCCTGGACCTTCGGCAGCATGATGCAGTCGAGGTTCGGGCCGGCGCCCTCGACGACCGTGATGACGTCGCGGTACGTCCAGTGCGTCGTCCAGTCGTTGACCCGTACGACGCGCGTCTTGCCGGTCCAGTCGCCGTTGTTCAGGGCGTCGACGATGTGGTGCCGGGCGCCCTCCTTGGCGAGCGGGGCGCAGGCGTCCTCCAGGTCGAGGAAGACCTGGTCGGCCGGCAGGCCCTGGGCCTTCTCCAGGAACCTCGGGTTGGAGCCGGGCACGGCCAGGCAGGACCGGCGCGGACGCAGCCGGTTCACGGGGGACGAGGGCGTGGTCATGCGGGAACCTCCAGGGGGTCGAGCTTGTTCGCTTTCCGGATCTCGTCGACGATACGGCCGATGATCTCGGTGATTCCGAAGTCCTTCGGGGTGAACACGGCGGCCACGCCGGCCGCGATCAGGGCGGCGGCGTCCGCCGGGGGGATGATCCCGCCCGCGATCACCGGGATGTCCGGTGCCCCGGCCTCGCGCAGCCGGTGCAGCACGTCCGGCACCAGTTCGGCGTGCGAGCCCGACAGGATCGACAGGCCCACGCAGTGCACGTCCTCGGCCAGCGCGGCGTCGGTGATCTGCTCGGGCGTCAGCCTGATGCCCTGGTAGACCACCTCGAAGCCGGCGTCCCTGGCGCGTACGGCGATCTGCTCGGCGCCGTTGGAGTGCCCGTCCAGGCCCGGCTTGCCGACCAGCAGGCGCAGCCGGCCCACGCCCAGGTCCCCGGCGGTGCGGGTGACCTTCTCGCGGACGAGGGCGAGCGGGGTGCCGGGCTCGGCGGTGACGGCGAGCGGCGCGGACGAGACGCCGGTGGGAGCCCGGAACTCGCCGAACACGTCGCGCAGGGCCCAGGACCACTCGCCCGTGGTGACGCCGGCCCGCGCGCACTCCACGGTCGCCTCCATCATGTTCGCGGTCCCCGCCGCGGCCTTCTTCAGCGCGGTCAGCGCCTCGGTGGCACGTGCCTCGTCGCGGTTGTCGCGCCACTCGTGCAGCGCGGCGACGACCCGGGCCTCGTTCTCGGGATCCACCGTCATGATCGCCGCGTCCAGGTCGGCGGTCAGCGGGTTGGGCTCCGTCGTCTCGTAGATGTTGACGCCGACGATCTTCTCCTCGCCGGCCTCGATCCGGGCCCGCCGTGCCGCGTGCGAGGAGACGAGCTCCGACTTGAGGTAGCCCGACTCGACGGCGGCCATCGCGCCGCCCATCTGCTGGATCCGGTCGATCTCGGCCAGCGACTCGGTGACCAGTTCCTCGACCTTCGCCTCGACGACGTGCGATCCGGCGAAGATGTCCTCGTACTCCAGCAGATCGCTCTCGTGGGCGAGCACCTGCTGGATGCGCAGCGACCACTGCTGGTCCCACGGCCGGGGGAGCCCCAGGGCCTCGTTCCACGCGGGGAGCTGCACGGCGCGGGCGCGGGCGTCCTTGGAGAGGGTGACGGCCAGCATCTCCAGCACGATGCGCTGGACGTTGTTCTCCGGCTGCGCCTCGGTCAGCCCCAGGGAGTTGACCTGCACGCCGTAGCGGAAGCGGCGCTGCCTGGGGTCCGCGATGCCGTACCGCTCGCGCGTGACCTGGTCCCAGATACGGCCGAAGGCGCGCATCTTGCACATCTCCTCGACGAAGCGGACGCCCGCGTTGACGAAGAAGGAGATGCGGGCGACGACGTCCCCGAGCCGCTCCTCGAGCACCTGGCCGGAGTCGCGCACCGCGTCGAGCACCGCCACGGCCGTCGACATGGCGTAGGCGATCTCCTGGACCGGAGTGGCCCCCGCCTCCTGCAGGTGGTAGCTGCAGATGTTGATCGGGTTCCACTTCGGGATGCGGTCGACCGTGTACGTGATCATGTCGGTCGTCAGCCGCAGCGAGGGGCCCGGCGGGAAGACGTGCGTCCCCCGTGACAGGTACTCCTTCACGATGTCGTTCTGCGTCGTGCCCTGGAGTTTGTCGGGGTCGGCGCCCTGCTCCTCGGCGACCACCTGGTAGAGCGCCAGCAGCCACATCGCGGTGGCGTTGATGGTCATCGAGGTGTTCATCTGCTCCAGGGGGATGTCCTGGAACAGCCGCCGCATGTCGCCGAGGTGCGAGACGGGCACCCCGACCCGGCCCACCTCACCGCGGGCGAGGACGTGGTCGGGGTCGTAGCCGGTCTGGGTGGGCAGGTCGAACGCGACCGACAGACCCGTCTGGCCCTTGGCGAGGTTGCGCCGGTAGAGCTCGTTGGACGCCTCGGCGGTCGAGTGGCCGGCGTACGTCCGCATGAGCCACGGCCGGTCCTTCTGACGTTCGCTCATCGCCGACCTCAGACGTCGCGGAAGCGGTTGATGGCGTCGATGTGCTGCTCGCGCAGCGCCGTGTCCCGCACGCCCATGCCTTCGCGGGGTGCCAGCGCCAGGACGCCGACCTTGCCCTGGTGGAGGTTGCGGTGGACGTCGTACGCGGCCTGGCCGGTGTCCTCCAGGGAGTAGACCTTGGAGAGCGTCGGGTGGATCTTGCCCTTGGCGATCAGGCGGTTGGCCTCCCACGCCTCGCGGTAGTTCGCGAAGTGGGAGCCGATGATCCGCTTGAGGGACATCCACAGGTAGCGGTTGTCGTACTCGTGGTTGTAGCCCGAGGTCGAGGCGCAGGTGACGATGGTGCCGCCCTTGCGGGTCACGTACACGCTCGCGCCGAAGGTCTCGCGGCCCGGGTGCTCGAAGACGATGTCCACGTCCTCGCCGCCGGTCAGCTCGCGGATGCGCTTGCCGAAGCGCTTCCACTCGCGCGGGTCCTGGTGGTGCTCGTCCTTCCAGAACGCGTAGCCCTCGGCGTTGCGGTCGATGATCGCGGTCGCGCCCATCTTCCGGCAGATCTCGGCCTTCTGGTCGCTGGAGACGACGCAGATCGGGTTGGCGCCGCCGGCCAGCGCGAACTGGGTGGCGTACGAGCCGAGTCCGCCGCTCGCACCCCAGATCAGCACGTTGTCGCCCTGCTTCATGCCGGCGCCGTTGCGCGAGACGAGCTGGCGGTACGCGGTGGAGTTGACCAAGCCCGGGGAGGCGGCCTCCTCCCAGCTGAGGTGCTGGGGCTTCGGCATCAGCTGGTTCGACTTGACGAGCGCGATCTCCGCGAGGCCGCCGAAGTTGGTCTCGAAGCCCCAGATGCGCTGCTCGGGGTCGAGCATCGTGTCGTTGTGGCCGTCGCTGGACTCGAGCTCGACGGACAGGCAGTGCGCGACGACCTCGTCGCCCGGGTTCCAGGCGTTGACGCCGGGTCCGGTGCGCAGCACGACGCCCGCGAGGTCGGAGCCGATCACGTGGTACGGGAGGTCGTGGCGCTTGCTGAGGTCGCTGAGCTTGCCGTACCGCTCCAGGAAGCCGAAGGTCGAGACGGGCTCGAAGATCGACGTCCACACGGAGTTGTAGTTGACCGAGCTGGCCATGACCGCCACCAGGGCCTCGCCCGGGCCCAGCTCGGGCACGGGCACGTCCTCGACGTGGAGGGACTTGCGGGGGTCCTTGTCGCGGCTGGCGACGCCGGCGAACATGTCGGCCTCGTCCTTGTGCACGGTCACCGCGCGGTACGACTCGGGGATGGACAGGGCCGCGAAGTCCGCGGTGGTGCTGTCCTGCGATTGGATCGCGTCCAGGATTTCCTTCACGGTGATGCCTCCGGCAAGATCGGGTCCCCGGCGTCGAGGGAACGCCGGAGGGCCCCTGTGGGCAGGGGAGCTGAGCGGTGTGGAGGTGTGCCGTCGGTTCGGCGGGTGGTGCTTCGGCTTGCTCGGTGGAGCAGAAGGGTTGCCTGTGACGCAGGCGCCCGGGCGCGCAGACACGTGGTTTGCGGGGACAGCCGACGTGCGAGAGGTCTCTGCACGCCGGCCGCCCGGACACCTTCAACGTATGGCACTGCGTGACAGGTGGCAAGGCACCCAGTGCCAACAATTTCTCTCAGTTGTCATCTCGCCGGCACGCATGAGCAACATCATGCGCGGTATGCCGGTTCGGTCCCTCTTTGCGCGAGCCGCGGCGTGGTGCGGTACACGTACGGCGTCGTCGTGCCCAGCGCCGTGAAGCCGAGGCGGAGCAGGATCGGGGCGGACAGCTCCGTCGCGTCGACCTGCACGTGGCGGTAGCCCCGCTCCACGGCGATGCGCGCCCGGTGGGCGACAAGGGCCCGGTAGACGCCCCTGCCGCGCCAGGACGCCACCGTCCCACCGCCCCACAGTCCGGCGAAGCCGGTGCCGGGGTGCAGCTCCATCCGGGCCGAAGCCACCGGTTCGCCGCCCGCCACGGCGACCACCGCGACGAACGTCCCGGGGGCCGCGGCGAGGCGGGCCATGGTCCCGTGGCGCAACCGTGAACCGTCGTCGCCGAAGGCCGCCTCGTGGGCCCGGACCATCAGCTCCACCCCGGCGGCGTCGGTCACCGGGTGCAGTTCGACCCCCCGCGGCAGCACAGCGGACGTGGACAGTCCCGCCGCGGGTGCGACCAGCAGGGTCTCCGCGTCCCCGGGGGTGAAGCCGGCCGCGAGCAGCCGCCGGCCCAGGTCGCGGGGCCCGTCGTGGGAGTAGGTCTTCCACTCGAACTCCGCGTGCCCCAGGGTCGTGTAGTACGCGATCTGCGCGTCGGCGGCGGCGGCGGCCGGCTTCACCCCCGGGGACGCG